>JAGHDO010000033.1 GCA_021159885.1 Synergistota bacterium
ACTACAAGACGCATATCAGGATAACTAACAAAAGCTTTAAGAGATCCGTCTAAAAACTCGACTACCCCGTGAATCCAGGCTTCCCTATGGATTATAACCTTAACTTTACCGGGAGGTAGATTAAAAAGCCAGGAAGCTTCTATAACCTCAAATCCCTTATTCATCAGGGTAGCCGAATCAACGGTTATCCTCCTTCCCATTTTCCAAACAGGATGATTAAGAACATCACGAGCGGATGCACACTTTCTCTCATCGTGAGAAAAGTCTCTCAGAGCCCCTCCAGAAGCTGTAAGATAGACTTTCTCCACTTCATCATCAGAATCTATACACGAAAATATAGCCCAGTGCTCACTATCGAGAGGAATAAGCTGATCACGAGATTTCACTTCTTTCACTATAAACTCTCCTCCAACCACAAGCGCTTCTTTCGTAGATAGAAAGACTTTCTTGCCCAATCTCAAAGCCTCATACGTAGGTAAAAATCCAGCTATGCCCACTACACAAACGACAATAGCATCAATATCATCAAAATCTTTCCATATCTTTATAAGGGCTTCCCTCTCACCCGCATAAACCCGAGATCCCAATATCTTCTCAAGTTTCTCAGCCGCATCCTTAAATACCATTCCAACCCTTTTCGGCGAGAGCTCCTTAACAAGACTAAACATACTATCTACATTTCTCCCGCCTGTTAAAGCCACTAACTCTATCAGCTCGGGGAAAGCCCTTTTAACGCTGATCACTGCCTTGCCTATGCTACCCGTGGCTCCGAGGACAGCCAACCTCAACGGTAAATTGCTATTACCATGCAGTTTATTCCCCTTTTTCTGAAAAATCTCTGCCATTTTTCCGCCTTCCCTCTACTCTTAAACCTCCCCACAAGTACTTTATAAAGCTCTCCTTCCCTCTTTATGAATAAGGGCATGCCTATTCTCCACCATATTAATCCCCTTATCTTTCCTTTCCATCTTCGTGCATTTCTTATATCTCTAAAGGCTCCTACTTGAACAGAGTAGTACTTAACCTCAAGGAAAGGATTCGCCCCTGACGGAAGTCTAAAAATTTCTATCTTTACGTAAGCAGTACCGCTCCCGACTATTCCAAGCTTTTTAGCAGCAGCGTAGGACAGATCTATTATGCGCCCTTTTTTGAAAGGTCCCCTATCATTCACCTTCACTATAACCTTTCTACCATTGGAAAGATTCGTCACGATGAGGTAGGTTCCAAAAGGCAAAGTTGGATGAGCAGCCGTATAGGCATACATATTATATGGCTCTCCACTTGCCGTTCTCTTACCATGAAATTCCGGACCATACCAAGAAGCCCAACCATATTGAACAAACTTTTTAGCATGAGCTTCTCCCGAAAGAGGAATCATGCAAAGAAACAAGGCAAGGAAAACCCACTTTCTCACTAATCGATCACTCCCGTCCAAAAAAGATAGTAATATAGCATAGGAGCGTTAAATAGGAAGCTATCAAATCTGTCAAGCACACCTCCATGTCCCGGGATAAGACCACTTATGTCCTTAAGAGCAACCTCTCTCTTAAAGAGAGATTCTCCGAGATCCCCAAGTTGTCCCCAAACTCCAGCAATTCCGCCAAGCGTTAATGCCCAGAGAGGAGGAAGAGCATAAAGCCAGCTTAAGACGCTCATAAACAGAATGGCTCCTAAAACTCCTCCCCAAAAACCTTCCACAGTTTTACCTGGACTCACAGCTGGAGCAAGCTTTTTTCTCCCCATCGATTTTCCAACTAAATAAGCCATGGTGTCCGTTGACCAAGTTAAAAGCACTAATACAATAGTCCAAAACCTACCATCCTCAAGGTTCCTCAGAAGGATAACATAACTTAAAAGCCACCCTACGTAGAAAAATCCCCAGAGAGTAGCCCCAACGGAAACGAGGGGAGACCTCCTCCCCTTCCTGAGAACCTGACCCACCAAGAGGAAAAGAACCAAAAATGTGGGAATAACTACTTTCTGCTCATTATCAGTAAAAGCATAAAAAAGGAGGATAAGCGTCGCTATTATGCCTGCTCCGCGTGATGCTCTGACACCCTTATATGCAACGAGATCATAAAACTCCATAACTCCCAAAACACCAAGTATGAGGATGAAAGCAAGAAAAGGATATCCTCCCCACCAACAAACGAGAAGCACCAGAGGCGCTCCAACTATCGCAGTTAGAAGACGCTTAGTCCACTCTCTCAACCCAGCCCACCAAACCTTCTTTTACGTTTATTATAGTCAGCTATGGCCATATCAAGCTCATCCTCTCCAAAGTCAGGCCAAAGAGTATCAGTAAAGTAAAGTTCCGTGTAGGCTATTTGCCAGAGCAGAAAGTTGCTTATCCGTTTTTCCCCACTCGTTCTGATCAAAAGATCAGGATAGGGAAGATCAGGGATATAAAGAAAACTCTTAAATATATCTTCTGTAACCTCCCCCAGATCCTCCTTCCCTATCATGGCATTCACTGCATCTAATATCTCTCTTCTGCCTCCGTAATTGAGATGAAGAATGACTTGCATTTTGGTATTATTCTTGGTCTCATCCATGGCAAGCTTGATAAACCTATCCACACCATAAGGAAGCTCCCACCATCTCCCAGCAACCCGAATTCTAACCCCTGCCCACTTAAGCTTTCTAAGCTTTACCAGAAAATATAACCTTAATATCGTCATTAAGCCTCTTATTTCTGACTCAGGTCTCTTCCAGTTCTCCGTGGAAAAGGCATACAGGGAGAGGTACTCAATATCCCTCTTGAGGCAAGCAGATATAACGCGCTCAACAGCTTTAACTCCCTCTCGATGACCTGCTATTCTCGGCAATCCTTTCCTTTGAGCCCATCTACCATTGCCATCCATTATAATCGCAATATGCCTTGGGACTAACGTAGCCAAACCCAAACTTCCCTCCGTCTGGGGCCATCAAACTCGGCAAAGAAGACAGACTGCCATCTTCCAAGAGAGAGCTTTCCTCCTTCAACAGGCAAAACGAGACTGACACCCACTATGGACGATTTTATATGAGCAGGGCTATTGCCTTCCAGATGAGCATAGTTTATGGACTGAGGGACAAGCCTTCTCAGGGTCTCGAGTACGTCCACACCAACAGATGGATCATATCCCTCATTAACAAAGATGGCAGCGGTTGTGTGTGGAACGTAAAGAAAGCACAGTCCTTCCGAAAAGGAAGCATCTACTATAACCTTATTCACCTCTTTCGTAATGTCAATCAATTCCTCCTTAGAAGAAGTTCTTAAGGAAATTACTTTCTTAACTCCTTCCACGCTCTCTTTACCTCCTTTATATCCTCCCAGGTTAACCATCGAGGACTTCCCTTAGCCCGGGATTGATTCCTCAACAGAAAACTCGGATGAAACATGGGGAAAACTCTTATTCCCCCTATCCATTCAAACCACTTTCCTCGCACCTTTGTTATCGACTCCTTGGTTTTAAGGATCGCCTGCGTTGGCACGCTCCCTAAGGTAACGATTATCCTGGGTTTTATAATAGCTATCTGTGCTTCCAAAAAGGGCCAACAGGTAGCTATCTCAAGAGGTGTAGGATTTCTATTACCAGGAGGTCTACACTTTACAACATTCGTAATGTAAACATCATCTCTATCTATACCAGCGGATTCTAATATCCTCGTTAAAAGTCGTCCTGCCTTTCCCACAAAAGGCTTCCCCTGTAGATCCTCCTCAGCCCCTGGAGCCTCTCCAATAAACATTATGTCCGTATCTATCTTTCCTTCCCCAAAAACAACCTGTGTTCTTAGCTGGGAAAGAGAGCACCTCCTACAATTCAAGCACTCTCTCTTAACCTCTTCCATAAGCTCGAGCCTTTCTTTCAATCCCAACATTTAATTGTAATCCCACCACCTCTATATCAACGCGGGTCACCAGAATACCCGTCATATCTTCCAACCTATTTTTAAGGTAAACTTGAAGACCCTCAAGTATGGGCTTTATGGAAACCCCGTAAACTAAATCAACTTTAAGCGAGATCTCAAGATCGCCTTCTTCTGGGAACTGAACGCTCAAATGCCTAACGAAAACATATGGTGAATGCTCTTTAACAAGTATGCGTATCAATCTCCTAAAAACGCTTTCCGAGATAGAAAGCCTACCGTAGAAGCTAAATGGAGGCCTTACTACTACCTTTTCTCCTATTTCTTCCCTTCTTCCAGAAAAAAAGAACTTTATTCTACCAACGAGCTGTCCTCTAAAACCCCTTTCTACCTCTATTAGAGGAGCTGGAATAACATGCTTTCCTCCCTTTTCCCTCTCCTTTTTTGCCTGATCTATCTCACCAAGCGAAGCAACATCCCTTATATGAATAAACTTCACCGGTGGAGGTAATCCAAGATTTTCACATATCTTTAAAGCCATTGCCTCAGAAGTGGCTATAAGGAGTATCTTATCCGGCATTTCCTCCTCTATTTTTTCCTTAACCGCCTTTCGGTGATCCTCAAACTGAAACAACGCTCTCCTTATCGCTCTTATTCTGCTACTTTCGCTTTTTGCAGAAACTCCTGCTATTATCCTTCCACTCCTTATAAACAGACCATCATCTATTATGTACCTTATCCCGTAGCTTAAAGCAACCGGAAGAGCGCGCTGGCTCTTGCCAGTACCACTCGGACCTATAAAAGCATACACTTCCATTACGGATCTCTCCAACCTTTAATCTTCTCTCCTTAAATTACCCCCTAAATGGGATAAATTCTCCACGAAATTCTCATAGCCTCTATCTATATGCTCTGCGTTTGAAACGACCGTTCTCCCTCGCGCAGAAAGCCCCGCAAGCACTAAAGCCGCTCCCGCGCGCAAGTCCGTAGCCATAACTTGAGCCCCACTTAAGCTATCTACTCCATTAATTATAGCGCTCCTTCCTTCTACCTTTATATTTGCTCCCATTCTTTGGAGCTCAGGAACGTGCATAAACCTGTTATCGAATATGGTTTCAGTAATTATGCTGGTTCCATCAGCTACAGAGAGAAGCGCCATCATCTGGGCTTGCAAATCGGTAGGAAAACCAGGATAGGGCAATGTGGTAACCTTTACACCAGAAAGCCTCCCGATAAAACGAGCCTCTATCCAATCCTCACCTTGATTCACACTCACCCCTGCTTCCTCAAGTTTGGCAAGCAAAGCCTCAAGGTGAAGCGGGATTACACTATTAACTCTAACTTTCCCCCTGCTTATGATACCGGCTATTATATATGTTCCCGCAACTATCCTATCCGGAATGACCGAAAAGTTAGCTCCCCCAAGCTCGCTTACGCCTTCAATTACAATAGTACTATCTCCATCCCTCTCTACTCCGGCACCCATTTCCCTCAAAAGATCCATAAGATTTGAAATTTCAGGTTCACGTGCAGCGTTTTCTATAACCGTGGTACCTTTAGCAAGCGCCGCCGCCATCAAAAGATTCTCCGTAGCCCCTACACTGGGAAAGTCAAGATATATCTTAGCCCCTTTCAATCTATCAGCCCTCGTCTCTATATATCCATGATTAATGGTTATCTCTGCTCCCATCAAAGATAATCCCTTAAGATGAAGATCTATCGGTCGCGTCCCTATGGGACATCCTCCAGGCATAGGGAGAACAACTCTTCCTTTTCTTGCAAGGAGGGGTCCTAAGACTAAAACAGAAGCTCTCATTTTTCTCATTAGATCATACGGTACATCTCCACCTATTTCGTACGGGCTTGATATTTCCAAGGTTTTTTCATTACGTAAAGCTAAAAAGCCCAATGATTTCAGAATGCTTATCATCGTATCTACATCTTTAAGTTCAGGAACATTCTTTAAAATTAGCCTTTCTCCTCCGCTCATCAGGAGCGAGGCTGCCATCAGCGGAAGAGCTGCATTTTTAGCACCTTGAACAGTAAGAGCTCCTTCCAAAGGGGTTCCTCCATCTATAACTATCTTGGACATCATATCCCTCCTCTCAGAGAAAATGCGCTTCCAAAACAGTAGCTATTCTCTCCGAAGCTTTCCCATCCCCATAGGGATTAACCGCTTTTCTCATTTTATCATAAGCCTTTTCGTTTTCAAGGAGTAGCTTCGCTTCCTCAACAATTCTTTCTCTATTCCTTCCAACAAGCTTTACGGTGCCCGCTTCTACCGCTTCGGGACGTTCCGTTTTATCTCTTAGAACCAAAACGGGAACGCCAAGAGAGGGAGCTTCCTCCTGAATTCCACCAGAATCACTCATTACGAGATAGGAAGCCTTCATAAGATGAACGAATGGCAAATAAGGAAGGGGATCAGTAAAAAGAAATCTTTCCCCTCGAAGAACTCCTAAAGCTGTTTCTCTAACCTTTGGGTTCAAATGAAGGGGAACGATTATAAGGATGTCATCATATTTATCATGAATTATTTTCAGAGCTGAGCATATTTCCATCAATGGTTTTCCCCAGCTCTCCCTTCTATGAAAGGTCGCAAGAATTACACGCCCATTCCATGCAGAAACTCGTTTAAGTTCACCTGAAAACTCAAACTTAAGTGAGGCAACTTTGAGGAGAGCATCTATAACAGTATTTCCCGTTATAAATATTTTCTCCTCAGATATTCCCTCCTTTATCAAATTAAAGGCAGATCTTCTGGTCGGAGCGAAGCAAAAGGTTGAAAGAATATCCGTTACTCTTCTGTTGACCTCCTCCGGAAAGGGACTATATATATCTCCAGTCCTTAAACCTGCCTCAACATGTCCCAAAGGAATCCTCAAGTAATAAGAAGCTAAGCTCCCAGCGAGAGTGGTAGTCGTATCGCCATGAACCAAGACTACATCAGGACGCTCCTTTTCCAGAATTTCCACTATGCCAGAGAGAGCTGCATTGGTTATGTAAGTTAGAGTCTGTCCCTCTCGCATTATGGAAAGATCATAATCTGGCTTTATTGAGAATATCTCCAGCACCTGATCAAGCATCTCTCTGTGTTGAGCAGTCACGAGTATTTTAATATCAAATCCCGCTCTTCTCGACAGAGCATCATAAACAGGGGCCATCTTTATGGCTTCTGGACGAGTCCCAAAAATCAGTATAACCTTTGCATTCCTCATAGCACAAACACTCCTATTCCCACAAGAAAAGCATGAATTGTAAGAAGACTTAGTAAAGCTCCCTTATCACCAAGAGCACCCTTAAGGAGATGGTGAATATGACGATCATCTCCCACCGTTATGGGCTTTCCATGAGCCCATCTTCTCAACACCGCCCAAGTGAGATCCGCAAGAGGAAAAGCAACGAGGAGAAAAACACCCGTTCCATTTATAAAATCAAAACCATTAAGAAGATCTAAGGTAAGAGCCCCCGATAAAAAACCCAAAAGATAACTTCCCGCATCCCCAAGAAAGATCCTCGCCGGCGGATAGTTTAGAAGAAAAAAGCCCAAAGCTGCTCCTACAAGAGGAAAAGCTTCCTCCACACCTCTAATAGCAAGTCCCAAAAAGGTAATAGCTCCAACCCCAGAAGCAAGTCCATCTATTCCATCCACAAAATTAAAAGCGTTTGTTACTGAAACTATCCAAAAAATACCAAGAGCTGAATCCATAAAGGCGTTTCCAAAGATCAGTGGACGCTTCAGATAAATCCAAATAGCTGCAGATACGATCTGAAATACAAGCTTGAGGGAGGGAGAGATATCGAAAACATCATCTACAAATCCCACGAGGACTAAAAGAGAAGCGATCGTGAGCAGCTCAAGATTGCTTCCACATGCCATTGAACACATAGCCATAGAAAGGAAAACGGTGATCCCTCCGCCGAGAGCTACTGGAGAAAAGTGCTTTTTCCTCCCAAAGGGCAAGTCTAAAAGCTTATACCTATACGATAATCTCAAAAGGAGAAAGCCCAAGGAGAAAGATAGCAAAAACGATAAGATGAAAGCCTTAACGTGTTCCGAAAATTCTATCACCCGCATCACCTAGTCCTGGGACTATATAACCGTGATCATTGAGCCTCTCGTCAAGGGCAGCGGTTAATATCTCCACATCAGGATGTGCTTTATGAACCTTGTCGACACCCTCAGGAGCAGCTATAATGCACAGGAATTTTATGCTAGTCGCTCCTTTTTCCTTGACCAACCTTATAGCCTCGACTGCCGATCCTCCCGTAGCAAGCATAGGATCGAGTATTATAACATCTCTTTCCGCTATATCCGACGGAAGCTTGCAATAATAAACTACCGGCTCCAGCGTCTTTGGATCTCTGTATAAGCCTATATGCCCTACTTTAGCAGCAGGCATAAGCCTCAGAACACCATCCACCATGCCTAACCCTGCTCTCAGTATGGGAACCAGTGCCAGCTTTTTACCCGCTATCACAGACGTCTTGGCCTTAGCTATAGGGGTCTCTACCTCTGTCTCAACGAGGGGAATATCCCTCGTCGCTTCATACAACATGAGCCCCGCCATCTCCGCCACCAGCTCTCTAAACTCCTTAACGCCGGTGTTCTTATCCCGTATTATAGAAAGCTTATGCTGTATAAGAGGATGATCGATTATAAAGAGCTTTCCATTCCCGCCTCTTCTTTCCCTGCTTAATCTCTCTTCGAGCGCCTTTATTCGCTGAAATCTTCTAAGATGTCTTCCTTCCTCGAACGATGTCTGAAGCCACTCCTTAACGATCATCTTGGCAAGCTCTGGCCCGGTATTTCTCCCCCCTAAAGCAAGGACATTAGCGTTGTTATGCGCTCTTGAGGCCCTGGCGGTAAATATGTCATGACATAAGGCTGCATAGACGCCGGGATATTTATTGGCAACTATAGACATACCTATACCTGTTCCACATATTAATATGCCTCGGGAAAACTCTCCCGAGGATATGAGCATAGCCACCTTGGATGCTATTTCAGGATAATCCACAGGTCTTGTATCAAAAGTACCGAAATCTTCAAAGTTGTATCCCTCCTCACGAAGGAAAGCTTTTATATCTTCTTTTAGCTCATAACCTGCGTGATCCGCGCCCAAGGCTATTCTATCCATATAAGAACACCTCCTTAAAAAAATAGCCAGTGGCTTAGCTAAGCCACTGGCTATCAGTTTACCTTATGAAAAGCCTTACTGCAATACCGATAGCATGACACCTGCTGCAACAGCGGTACCTATAACTCCCGCAACGTTAGGTCCCATAGCATGCATTAGCAAGAAATTGCTTGGATTTTCCTTCTGTGCCACCCTCTGACAGACTCGAGCTGCCATGGGAACGGCAGAAACCCCGGCAGCTCCTATAATAGGATTTACCTTCCCTTTCGTTAAAACCTTAAGGAGCTTTCCGAAAAGCACACCCCCCGCCGTACTTGCCATAAAGGCTATTAGACCAAGCAGGATTATCTCAATAGTTCTCACAGTCAAAAACGACCGTGCTTCCATAGTTGCACCAACGGTCAAGCCTAACATTATCGTAACTATATTTATGAGCTCATTTTGAGCGGTCTTAGAAAGCCTTTCCGTAACCCCACACTCCCTAAGAAGATTACCAAACATCAGCAAACCGATCAATGGAACAGAAGCTGGAAGTATTAAACCAACAACTATCATAGTTAATATAGGAAAGAGTATTCTCTCAAGCTTAGAAACGGGTCTTAGCTGTTCCATAACCATTTTTCTCTCTTCAGGGGTGGTCAGAAGATATATCACTGGAGGCTGGATTAAAGGAACAAGTGACATGTAAGAATAAGCGGCAACTGCTATCGGTCCCAATATCTGAGGCGCGAGTTTAACAGCAAGATATATGGAAGTGGGGCCATCTGCTCCCCCAATTATGCCTATCGAAGCCGCCTCTTTTATAGTAAATCCCATAAGCATTGCACCTATAAGCGCCACGAAAACCCCGAGCTGAGCAGCGGCTCCAAGTATAAACGTTATGGGATTAGCAAGCAATGGGCCAAAGTCTGTAAGAGCTCCTACTCCTAAGAAAATAAGACACGGGTAAATCTCGTGCTTCGTTCCGAAAAAGAGGTAATAAAATAACCCTCCTGGTTCCATTATTCCAGAAAGCGGAAGATTAGCGAGAATACAACCAGATCCTATAGGAACGAGAAGCAACGGCTCGAATCCCTTTGCTATCGCGAACCATAGAAGCAGTCCTCCTACCATTATCATAACGAGATTTCCCCATGTAAATCCCGCGAATCCCGACATTTGAAAGACCGCAGCAGCCTTTGCCAAAAGCCCCTCCATATAATCTCTACCCCCTAACCGATTACCACGAGAAGATCTCCAGTGTTAACCGAGTCCCCAGCAGATACAGCAACCTGCTTAACGACTCCATCTGCAGGAGAAAATATCTCATTCTCCATCTTCATAGCTTCCAATACCACGAGCAAATCTCCCTTTGAAACGCTCTCTCCTTCCTTAACGGCAACCTTCAAAATCTTACCAGGCATGGGAGCTGAAACATTTGTGCCTCCCTCGGGTGCAGGAGCCTTAGGCTTCTTTTCAACTGTAGGTGCGGGAGAAGGCGTGGGAGCAGGCGCGGTTTCGAGCTTCTTAGGTGGAGCTGGTGATATTGATGGAGATGGCGTTGAAGGCGCCGAAACCGAAGGCGCACTTGTAATCTGAGGAGCCTGCGCTCCAATCGAAGTCGCAGATATTTCCTCAACCTCAACCTCATAAACTCTACCATTTACGGTTATTCTAAAAATCCTCTTATTCATTGCCCTCATACCCCCCCATAATGGATTCTATTCTACTAGCCTCTTTCCATGTGGTTCTTACAGGACCAGCTATTCTCCAAATTCTTATCGTTTTTCTGCCAAGAAAGACAGCTAAAGCAGCCGCTATAGCGGCTACATCCTTTTCAAAGTCAGTAAAAGTTGGCGTAGGAGCTTCTTCCTCCTTAGAAACGGGCTTTGAAACCTCTTCAACCTTAGAAGGAGAGGAAACTCTTCCCTCCTTTACGGGAGACACCGGCACCCTCTCGATAGCCTTGGCGAGATGTTTTATAAAAACCATCATGAGGGCGAGCCCCCCTAATATCAAGAACACTATGCTCATCGCAACTATAGAAAGCCCCAAAGCCCCTCCCATAGTATTGATGGACTCCATTCAAACCACCACCTCTAAACTGGCATGATTCCATGCTTCTTCTTGGGTCTTCCTTCTCTCTTCGTCAGAGCCATGGATAGGGACTCAACCAAAGCGAGCCTTGTTTCCTCAGGTTTTATGATCCTATCTACAAATCCACGCTTAGCAGCAACATAGGGATTAGCAAACTTCTTACGATACTCCTCTATCTTCTGTCTTCTAACCTCCTCCGGATTAGGCGCAGATTTTATTTCCTTCCTGAAGATTATGTTAGCCGCTCCTTCAGCCCCCATAACCGCTATCTCTGCCTGAGGCCATGCTAAAACAACGTCTGCCCCTAAATCCTTACTACACATTCCAAGATAGGCTCCACCGTAGGCCTTTCTCAAAATTACTGTAATTTTAGGAACGGTAGCTTCAGAATAAGCGTATAACATCTTGGCACCATGTCTTATTATTCCACCCCACTCCTGAGCTGTTCCTGGAAGATACCCGGGAACATCGACAAAGTTGACTATTGGAATGTTAAATGCGTCACAGAACCTTATAAACCTCGAAGCCTTATCACAGCAATCTATGTCAAGACACCCTGCCAAATGCCTCGGTTGATTCGCTATTATTCCTATAGGATAACCATCCAAACGAGCGAAACCAACCACAATATTCGGGGCATAATACATATGGACCTCAAAGAAATCGCCATTATCAACAACGAGCTTTATAACATCTCTAACATCATACGGTTTGTTTGGATGAACGGGAACAATATTTCTGAGTTCCATCTCCACACGCGCGGGATCATCATTAGAGGGCTGATAAGGAGGATCTTCCATGTTATTCTGAGGAATAAAGCTTAGCAACTTCCTAACCATCTGGTAGCATTCTTCCTCCGTATCGGCAGCAAAGTGCGCAACCCCGCTTTTCTGATTATGAGCCATGGCACCACCCAACTCTTCTGAGGAGACATCCTCTCCTGTAACCGCTTTTATAACCTGGGGACCGGTAATATGCATAATCCCTATTCCCTTTACCATGAAGGTAAAATCCATTAAAGCAGGAGAATAAACAGCTCCTCCCGCACAAGGTCCTACGATAATTGCTATCTGAGGTATAACACCAGAAGCGATCGTATTTCTGAAAAATATCTGACCATATCCGCTTAAAGAGTCCACACCCTCTTGAATTCTGGCTCCACCGGAATCGTTTATACCAATCAGGGGAGCTCCCATTCTTAGAGCCATATCCGCAACTTTGCATATTTTCTTAGCATGCATCTCCCCAAGAGATCCTCCAACTACCGTAAAATCCTGGGAATATACGAAAACTAAACGCCCATTTATCTTTCCATAACCCGTTATAACCCCATCTGCTGGAGCCTTTACCTTGTCCATCCCAAATTCCGTGCACCTATGCTCCACAAACATGTCTACTTCAACGAAGCTTCCCTCATCCAAAAGAAGGTTTATTCTCTCACGAGCGGTGAGCTTTCCTTTTGCCTTTTGAGCTTCTATCCTTTTAGGTCCCCCCATAGCCTTGATTTCCGTCTGCTTAGCTTCAAGTTCCGCAATAAGTTCCTCTATCGTCCTCTCGGTCATCAAAATTTACCCCCTCTCACAGATTTCAAGCAAAACTCCGCCTGTAGCCTTCGGATGAAGAAAAGCTATGCGGGCTCCTCCTGCCCCCTTCCTGGGCTTTTCATCTATCAGTCTTATCCCCTTTCCTTTAAGTTCCTCTAAAGCTTCCTCTATATTCTCTACCCTTAGAGCTATGTGGTGAAGACCCTCTCCTCGCTTTTCAATGAACTTAGCTACCGGACCATCTGGAGCCGTAGATTCAAGAAGCTCAATCTCCGTATCCCCAACGGGGAGAAAAGCAGTCTTAACCTTCTGATCAGGAACCTCTTCAACACCTTCACACTTAATTCCGAGAGTCTCCTCGTACAGCTTCAGTGCCTCCGAAATACTTTTAACCGCTATGCCTATGTGATCCACCTTTATAACCTTCATTTTATCTGACCCCCCTTCACAACCTTTCCTATAATTTCACTAACAAGAGCATATGGGTCTATCTCCTTATTAAGGATCTGTTCCACGTACAAATCCAAGGTTTCTCCCCTCAACAATTTTTCCACTCGCTCTCTTATTTTTTCTTCAAGGGCTATCCTGAGCTCCGATTCAACACGCTTCTTCCTTCTTTTTAAGAGCTCTCCACTCTCGCGGAGATAGCGTACGTGACTATCTATCTCCTCTACAAGCTTATCCACACCGGTTCCGTCCTCAGCTATGGTCATAATAACCGGTGGAATCCATTCAGACTCCCCATAACCGAATTCAAGCCAGACCTTTAGTTCCTTGGCAAGCCTATCAGCTCCATCTTTATCCGATTTGTTGACAACAAATATATCACCTATTTCCATTATGCCAGCTTTTATAACCTGAATTTCATCTCCCATACCAGGAACGAGTACAAGTATAACGGTATCAGCGGTCTTAACTATATCTACCTCGTTTTGACCAGCTCCCACCGTCTCTATGATAACGTAGTCGAATCCACAGGCATCAAGAACCTTAGCTACATCAGCGGTAGCTTTCGATAGCCCCCCTAAAGCCCCTCTTGAGCCCATACTCCTTATAAAAACACCCGGATCCGTGGCATGTCGCTGCATTCTAAGCCTATCCCCAAGAAAGGCTCCTCCAGTAAAGGGACTGGAAGGGTCTATAGCTATAACACCTGCTTTTTTGTTCTTTCTTCTTAAATGATATATTAGCTTATCAACGAGCGTGCTTTTTCCCACGCCCGGAGCGCCCGTTATACCCAAATAATAAGCCCTGCCGGTAAAAGGATAGAGCTCCCGCAGGAGCTCTATCCCTTCTTCTCCTCCGCCTTCAACTATTGTTATTATTCTGCCTATGGAAATATGATCTCCGGCAAGAGCCTTTCTAATTAGCTCTCTCACTTCCTAACAGCCTGCCTTAAAAATTCTACCATTCTTGATATGGGCGTTCCGGGACCAAACACTTCCGCTACTCCTATCTCCTTAAGAGCAGGAACATCCTCAGGGGGAATAACCCCACCCGCCACTACTAAGATGTTTTCCGCTCCTTTTTCCTTAAGAAGCTCTATCACCCTTCTACAATAATACTCATGAGCCCCAGAAAGAATACTTAACCCTATAGCATCTACATCCTCCTGAATCGCAGTTTGAACTATTTGCTCTGGAGTTTGCCTCAACCCTGTATAAATTACCTCCATACCCGCATCTCTAAGTCCCCGAGCCACTACCTTTGCTCCCCGATCGTGCCCGTCAAGCCCCGGCTTAGCTATCAAAACTCTTATCTTTTTATCGATCATCTTTATTCTCCCTCCCCGAAAGCTTAAAGGACTATCTTCTCCACATAAACGCCGAAAACATCCCTTAAAACGTCACAGATTTCTCCCTCGGTAGCGTAAGCCTTCACGGCTTCTAAGAAGTAGGGCATAAGATTCACGCTTTCATCTTGAGCGGCTTTTCTCAAATCCTCAAGAACGCTCTTAACTCTGATATTGTCTCTTCTTTGCTTAAGCTCGTGCAGTCTCTTAACCTGCTTTTCCGCTATCGAGGGATCAACCTTAAGGAGCTTAAGCCCGCTTAAATCCTCATCTATCTGGAACTTATTAACCCCAACGACTATCTTCTCACCCTTCTCAACCTCTACCTGATATCTATACGCGCTATCCTGAATCTCCTTTTGCACAAATCCCTTTTCTATTGCCTCTACCATACCACCGAGCTCATCTATCTTCTCAATCAGCTTCATGGCTTCTTTCTCTATTTTGGTGGTCAGCCACTCTATATAATAAGAACCTGCCAATGGATCAACCGTATTTGTTACCCCACTTTCATAGGCTATTATCTGCTGGGTTCTTAGAGCTATGCGAACAGATTCCTCCGTGGGAAGAGCAAGAGCCTCATCATAGGAATTAGTGTGAAGAGATTGCGTACCGCCAAGCACCGCCGCAAGAGCCTGAATAGTAACCCTTATTATGTTATTTAATGGCTGCTGAGCGGTTAAAGTAGACCCTCCCGTTTGAGTATGGAATCTAAGCATCATAGCCCGAGGATTCGTAACTCCAAAACGCTCCTTCATTATCTTAGCCCAGAGTCTCCTCGCAGCTCTAAATTTCGCTATCTCCTCAAGAAAATCATTATGAGCGTTGAAGAAGAAAGATAATCTCTGACCAAATACGTTAGGATCCAGTCCCTTCTTCATCGCAGCCTCGACATAAGCTATACCATCTGCAAGCGTAAAGGCTACCTCCTGAACCGCAGTAGCCCCCGCTTCCCTTATGTGATAACCGCTTATACTTATAGTATTCCATTTAGGCACGTGTTTACTACCAAACTCAAAAATATCGGTTATAAGTCTCATAGAAGGCTTGGGAGGGAATATATAAGTTCCTCTCGCTATATATTCCTTAAGGATATCATTCTGTATAGTACCCCTTAGCTTATCAAACGATACACCTTGCTTCTCAGCAACCGCCATGTACATAGCCCACAAAATTGCAGCCGGTGCGTTTATGGTCATAGAGGTACTAACCTTATCAAGAGGAATCCCATCGAAAAGTATCTCCATATCCTCAAGAGAGTCTATTGCAACCCCCACTTTCCCAACTTCTCCTTGAGCAAGCGGATGATCAGAGTCATAACCTATCTGGGTCGGCAAATCGAAAGCAACACTTAAACCCGTCTGCCCCTGTTCTAACAGATACTTATACCTCTTGTTAGATTCTTCCGCAGTTGCAAAACCGGCGTATTGCCTCATCGTCCAGAATCTGCCTCTGTACATCGTTGGCTGAACGCCACGAGTAAATGGGTAATCGCCAGGAAATCCAAGATCCTCAACATAATCCATCTCGCTTATATCCTCAGGAGTGTAAACGCGCTCAACGGGGATATTAGACCCCGTTTTAAACTCCTCTCTCATCTCAGGCCTCTTAGCAAGGGTCTTATCAAGCACCTTCTCCTTCCATTCCGCCTTTTTCTTCTTTATCTTCTCTATCGCTTCCTCCTTAAACAACCCCTATCCCCCCTTGTAGGTAGCTTTCTAAATAAAACAGTCAATTAAGTTTTCCACGCTGTTGCAAAATAATTTATACCTCCAAAAGGAAAAAGTGTCAACCCTTTATAACTCCCAAAGGCCTAAGTCTCACAACTTTCTTCGAGATACCTGCTTTATCCACTATTTCAACTACTTTGTCTATATCCTTATAGGCCTCTGGAGCCTCTTCATACAAGGTTCCTCTATCCCTTGCTTTGACCTTCACCCCTATTTCAGCAAGCTCTCCGGTCAAATCTCTTCCCCTGAGTCCCCTAACTGCTGCGTGCCTACTCATAACTCTACCAGCCCCATGGCAGGTAGAAGCAAAAGTCTCTTTCTCAGCTCGCTTCGTTCCCAAAAGTACATATGAAGGTGTACCCATACTGCCTGGAATTATGACCGGCTGACCCATATCCCTATAAGGTTCAGGCACGTACCTTGATCCTGGACCAAAGGCTCGCGTCGCTCCCTTCCTGTGAACGCATACCTCTATTTCCTTACCATCCCATACATGCTTTTCTACATGAGCTATATTGTGAGACACATCATAAAGGAGTCTTAGGTAGATATCCTTCCCAAAGGTTTTATAAAAGACGTCCCTTACCCAGTGCGTAATGACCTCCCTATTAGCAAAAGCATAGTTAGTAGCTGCAGACATAGCCTGTATATAATCCTCTCCTTCTTTCGATTTAATTGGAACGCAAGCAAGTTGCTTATCCGGAACGTTTATGCCATAGGATCTCATGCGATTCCTCATAACCCTAACATAGTCATCACATACCTGATGTCCCAGTCCACGGGAACCACAGTGTATCATAACCGTAACGATTCCCTTTTCCAGTCCCCACTTCCGAGCGACATCTTCAAGATACACTTCCTCAACATACTGAACCTCTAAAAAGTGATTTCCTGAACCAAGCGTACCAAGCTGAGGAGCACCTCTTTCTTTCGCCCTTCTGCTCACCTTATCCGGGTTCGCTCTTTTCATTCTTCCTCCTTCCTCGATACACTTAAGATCGCTTTTCTCACCATATCCCATTTCAACTGCCCAATGAGCCCCCATCGTTAAAACATCTTCAAGCTCTCGTGGCTTCAGCTTTATCTTACCTTTACCTCCCACACCACAGGGTATAGCAGAAAAAAGCCTATTTATAAGGACATCTATCCTCGATTCGACTTCTTTTCTCCCCAGCTGACTTACGAGAAGCCTCACTCCACAAGATATATCGTAACCAACCCCTCCTGGTGAAATGACCCCGTCTTCAACTCTCATGGCAGCTACTCCTCCAATGGGGAAACCATATCCCCAGTGAATATCAGGCATACCAAAGGAGTATCCAACTATGCCAGGAAGAGTAGCAACATTAGCAACCTGCTCATAAACCTTCTCTTTTTCTAAGCTTTTCAGCACTTCCCTATCTGCAAAAATCATGCCTGGAACACGCATCCCAGATTTATAATTCTCAGGAAGCAACCATCTAACATCATCGATCTTTTTCAAAATAGATTCTATACCCATTTTTTCGTACCTCCCTTCTTAATTCTCTATCGTTATCCTCCAAGGCGTTTCTTCTCGGTATCTCATATAAATCCCTAAGTCAAGAATCGATTCCCAAGCTTTTATTGAAAAAACTTTTTTCCCCAAGCAGCATATTCCTAATCCTATTTTTTCATCGCCTCGAGATATCAGAGCTTCAAGCCAAGCATTTTTAACTCCATCACTTCTTATACCAATCCCTGAAGCCTTTTTTATTATTCTTAGTCTCTTAGAAATCTCAGAAAGAGAAAGAAAGTCTTCCCTCTCAAAGGGGGTAAAAGGCTTAGGAACAAAGGGAGTTACGGTAGCTATGACCTCCAATCCTCGAAAACGATCTCTCAAACTTCGAATCATTAAGCCTATCTTTTCAGCATTGGCAGGGCTCTCTTCAGGCAAACCGATCATAAAATAAAGCTTGAGTCTCCTAAATCCATGCTTATATATCATGGATATTTTTTCCTCAAGCAAGTCATTTGAAAAATCTTTACCTATACTCCGTCTTAACTCCTCATCTGCCGTTTCAGGAGCAAGTGTAATGGTCCTCTGACCACTCATATTAAGCAAATCCAAGAGTTTTTCGTTTATGCCTTCCACCCTGAACGAACCGAACGAAACCCTTCTATTTTCCTTAAGTAAAAAATCAACAAGGTGATCAAAGTAGGGATAGTCAGTGGCAACGGGGCTCACCAAACCAAGCTTCAAATCCGGCGATAATTTATCAATAAACGCACATATATTGTTAAGCGATCTAAACCTCACTGGTTTATAGCACTGCCTCACAGGACAAAAAAACAGTTCCTTTTACACCCCCTGTTAAGCTCTATAAGTAGCGCTCCCCCAAATTCGTTTAAAGAAGTATAGAGAGGAGCTCCCGAGGAGTAGACGTCTAATTCCTCTATCCATCTTCGGCGTGTACGTTCTTTAATACCTGGAACGAGAACTCCCTCTATGCTTGAAAGTTCTTCAAGCAGCTTTCTCTTCCCACCTTTAGGAGAGGATAAAAATATATCGGCTATCTCCTTTAAGCTTTCCTCTGCTTCACCACAAACTATAAAATCCGCTATAGGAAAGAGAGGTAATGGATTAAGAGAAGCGAAAGCTCCACCTACCCCCACCAGTGGATCCTCTTCTCTCCTCTCTTTCCGTAGAGGAGAAATTCCTCCCTCTTTTAACATAGCTACAAGATTGGGTAAATCCAGCTCATATGAAAGGGAAAACGCTAAAACATCAAACTCAAGAAGGGCTCTCCCCTCCTCAAAGGAGAGAGGGGGAAAGCCCTTCCACTTAAAAAACCTTGACACAAAGATACTCCCTATTTCACTTAAAATTCTGTATACAAATAGGAAACCCAAGTTTGAAATACCAACACTATAAGCATTAGGGTAAATTAAAGCCCATTTAATCTTACCCTGTGGCTTCCAGAAGGAATCAAGCCATCTCTCTTCCCTTTTATATTTAAGAACCTCTTTCCTCCATTCCCAGAGCATTATCTAAGATTTATATCAGCAGATGATCCACTTCCCTCTCTCCTTCTCCTGAGATACGGCGGGATATCTATATCTTCAGAGTCTATAATAGGTCCAAAACTCTCTATATCTATGGGCGCTCTCGTTCTCTTGGGTTTAGAGTCAAAACCTGTAGCTATAACCGTTATCATAACTTCATCGTTCATGTCCTCTTTTATCACGGCTCCAAAGATTATGTTAGCATCTTTATCAGCTACTTTGGTTATAAGATCAGCAGCATCGTGAACTTCCTTAAGGGTTAGATCAACCCCCCCAGAGATATTGAGAAGTATCCCCTTGGCCCCTTCTATTGAACTTTCAAGCAATGGACTTGAGATAGCAGCCTTAGCAGCTTCTAAAGCTCTACTTTCTCCCTTTCCATAGCCAACACCCATAAGGGCAGAACCGGCTTCCTTCATTATCGCTTCAACATCAGCAAAATCAACGTTTATCAAACCAGGAATAGTTATAAGATCAGATATCCCTTGAACTCCCTGTCTTAAAACATCATCAGCCATTCTGAAAGCCTCAAGAAGAGGAGTATTTTTGTCAGCAACATCGAGAAGCTTATCATTAGGTATAACAATAAGTGCATCAACCTTTTCACGAAGAAGATTAATTCCCTCCTCTGCCTGAAGCATTCTCTTACGTCCCTCAAAAAGGAAAGGTTTAGTAACTACCCCTACCGTTAATACACCGAGCTCTTTAGCCACCTCCGCTATTATAGGAGAAGCTCCTGTTCCGGTTCCCCCTCCCATGCCGGCAGTTATAAAGACCATATCCGCTCCCTTAAGAACCTCAGCTATCTTATCCCTATCCTCCTCCGCAGCTTTCTTGCCTATCTCTGGATTTGCTCCTGCTCCGAGCCCTCTCGTAAGCTTGTCTCCTATCTGGAGCTTCACCGGAGCCTTGGAAAGATTCAGAGCCTGAAGATCGGTATTTACAGCTATAAATTTAACACCATTAAGCCCCGCTTCTATCATTCTGTTTAAAGCGTTATTTCCTCCTCCTCCCACCCCTATAACTCGTATTTCCGCACCAATTCTCCTATTCTCCTCGTCCTTAAGTATTTCTATCATCCTTAATCCCCTCCTAAAGGCTTAGAAGAAATCAACAAATATCCTCACTATTTTTTCCCTTAATCTATCTAACCAGCTCCCCCTAAGGGTCGGATTGTTCTTAAAAGTTTTCCCACCAGAAACCCTCTGTTGAAACCCATATCTAACGAGACCCACTGCAGTTGAGAAAATCGGACTCGCAACCATGTCCGATAATCCTCCTACATCGAGCGGTCTACCTATTCGAACTGGGAGATCTAATACTCTTCTCGCTACCTCATCTATGCCTTTGAGCAAAGCCACTCCTCCAGTTATAACCGCTCCCGCAGGAAGATACGCAGAACACTGAGATTTATTGAGCTCTTTTCTAACCAGAATAAACATCTCCTCCACTCTTGCTTCTATAACATCACATAGCTCCCGATGAGGGATATAACCACTACCCTCTCCCTTTCCCGCCGGAGTTTTCAACTCTATATCCAGGCCAGCCTCTGCCATATCCACAGAAGCACATCCATGCTTTATTTTTATATCCTCAGCAACGCTCAAAGGCACTTTAAATACAGTAGCTATATCATTTGTTATGTGATCTCCTCCCACTGGGATAACAGCAGTATGTTTTATATTCCCCTCAAGGAAAACCGCTATGTCAGTCGTACCTCCACCTATATCTATAACCAGAACCCCGAGCTCCCTCTCTGTCGGATAAAGGACAGCTTCTGCGGAGGCAAGTGGTTCTAGCAAAGTTCCCTCAACCTCGACTCCCGCTCTTGCAACACAATTTATAGTACTTTGTATAGAAGTATAAGAACCTAATATTATAAGAACCTCAGCCTCAAGCTTTATGCCAGCCATACCAAGTGGATCCTTAATTCCCCTCTGGCCATCAACTATAAACTCCATAGGAAGTACATGAATAACCCTCTTATCTTGAGGAATAGATACCGCTTGCGCTGCCTCCATAACCCTATTTAGATCCTCTCTCCCTATCTCCCGCGCTTCCCCACTTATCAATGTAACGCCCCTATTACGCATTGTAGATATATGAGAACCAGCAACCCCTATGAACGCACTTGCTATTTGAACCCCCGTTCTTTGAGAAGCCTCTGCTACTGCCCTTTCAACGCTCTTAATGGCACTCTCAAGGTCCACTATTACTCCTTTTCTCATGCCCTGAGCCTTAACAAGGCTGAGCCCCTTTATTTCCAAACCGCCTTCTTCAGTAGGCTCAGCCACAAGAGCACAAATTTTTGTAGTTCCTACATCAAGTCCCACAATCGCGCCCTGCTTTGACCTCATTTACCCCTCTCCCTTACTATAACCATATTTCTAAACCTTAAGTCTATAACCCATTTGCCTTTCCTTGAGGAAAATCTATCTAATACGGCCTTAAGGTTCCTCAGCTTATCTTCTAAACTCCCGCTTCTTGGAAAAATTATTTTAAAGTTTAGAAAAAACACTGTAATATCACTATCGCTTATTTTGAGCTCCTCGATTCTTCCCAAAGAGCGAAGGAGAGAAAGGGCCATTCTCAAATTCTTATCCCCCGTTTTCTTCCCTGGAAACCATGAGATCTTGCCTTCTGGATAAGCTATCTTACATAGATTAGAAAACTTATTAACGAACGGTTCCTTAAGCAAAGGCCATAATAAACCACTTCCGCTAAGCAACCACGTCCCATTTTGGGACTTCACAAGAGCCACAGGAATCTGATCTCGTATCTTAACAACCAAGGTAGACGGTAATTTTCTCTTTATACCAACTACTTTTACGAACCAATTTCTTTCTATCTCCGAAGCGATAGCTCTTCTATTAATCCACCAGATATTCTTTCCCCATGGAATAGAGATAGTGTGTTTAATCAGCTCAACCGAAATCGATGTCCTTCCTTGAATCTCCAAATTCTTAAGAGAGAAAAAGGTCGAGTGAAAGAGGAATATGTATAAACCTATAGCTGACCCCGCAATAAGAAGAACTCTAAATATAAAGCGCGATCTCTGGCTCAAGCTCTATACCAAACTTTTCGCGAACTCTATTTTTTATCAGTTCCATAAGTTGAAGAACATCGCTTGCTTTGGCTCCACCGATATTTATTATGAAGTTTGCGTGACTCTCAGAAACCTTAGCTCCTCCTATAACGAGACCTTTGCATCCCGCTTTTTCTATCAATCTCCCCGCGAAATCACCGGGTGGATTCTTAAATATACATCCAGCGCTTGGGTAAGCGAAGGGCTGTTTTCTCCTTCTCTCCCAAAACGCTCTAATCTTTTTCGCGATATTCGCAGGCGTGGAAGGCTGAAGCTTTAAAACCGCTTTCCATATAAACCATTTTCTTTGCTGAAAAGTAGAATACCTATAGGAAAACTTTACATCATTCCCATTAAGCTCGCTTACTTCCCCATCTTCTTTAACGACAAATATTCTCTCAACAAGGTCTCCTATAGCATGAGAGTTTGCCCCCGCATTGGTCCATATAGCTCCTCCAAGAGATCCTGGAATACCTATAGCAAACTCAAGCCCAGACAACCCCTTTTCTTGGGACAGATTTATTAATCTCTTTAAGGAGGTACCCACTTGCGCTTCCAGCTTACAGCCGTTAAGAAGACGCACACACTGAAAGTTCCCTACTTCCGCAAATTTAAGAACTATACCTCGAAATCCATCATCACCTATTAAGACATTACTTCCTTGGCCAAGGAAGAGAAGCTTAAGCCCCTCCTCGGCCGAGAACGAGATAACCCTTCGCACATCGTCCACATCTTCAGGAATAATCAGGTAATCCGCAGGCCCTCCTATACCTATAGAAGTATGATTACTTAAAGGTTCCTCCCTTAAAACGGTTCCCTTTATCTTACTAAGAAGACGCCTAATCTTCATGAACAACCCTCCTTAAACTCGGCAAATAGGGTTTCTCCAATCTTATACACATCACCCGCTCCCATTGTAAGAAAAAGGTCTCCTCTTTTCAGCTCACTCTTTAAAGCCTCTTTAGCTTGATCAAGTGTTTTGAAGAAAAAAACAGCGTCCTTTCTCTTTTGGAACAAAACTTCGTAGATCAATCTTCCACTTACGCCTTCTATGGGCGTTTCCGCAGCGGGATATATCTCGGTTATTCCAATCCAGTCAGCGAGCTTCAAGGAATTCGCTATTTCTCCATACATGCGAGCAGTGCGTGAGTAGCGATGAGGCTGAAAAAGCACTACCAATCTTTTCTTCCCTTCCATTGAGCGAATCGTCTCCAGGACCGCCTTTATCTCCGTAGGGTGATGAGCGTAATCATCCATAAAGACTATTCCCTGAGCTTCCCCTATAACTTCCATTCTCCTCTTAACTCCATTAAACTCCGCAAGAGACTGTGCAACCATATCCACATTCAAACCTATAGCTTTACTTAACGCTACTATACCTAAAGCATTATAAAGATTATGCTTTCCCACAACCTTCAGTCTTAAATCCCCATACCCTTCTATACGCAGAGATGAAAGATCAATAACTCTACCTCTAATCATGCCATAATCAAATCCATAAGACAACCCTTCCAAGTCCATATTTCCGATAACGGGATCATCCGCGTTAAATACGACGACTTCTGCGAGGCTTGCGAGCTCCTTAACCTTATTCTTAAGTTCATTAAAATCAGCGTAATGCTCCATATGTTCTTCTTCAAGATTCGTGATTAACAAGCAATAAAGACGGGGTAATTTAAGAAAACTTCCATCGCTTTCATCTATCTCAGCAATGAAGAAATCTCCCTTTCCCCATCTATAATTGCCACCTATATAGGGATAATCTCCACCAACCACTCCCACAGGGTCTAACCCCACATCGCTTAGAGCCTTAATTGCCATAGCAGATGTGGTTGTCTTACCATGCGTTCCGGTAATGCCTATACCCTTATATGGCCTCATCAGCATTCCAAGAAGATCCGCTCTATGCATAACTTTAAGACCTCTTCTTAAAGCTTCTCTGAGCTCCGGATTTTCCCCGCTTATGGCCGAAGAATAAACAACATATGTTGCCCCATTTAGGTTAGAAGGATCGTGCCTACGAAATACCTTAACGCCTCTTTCAAGCAAACGATTAATGAAAACCGATTCTCCTATATCAGAACCAGATACCTCAACCCCCATTTCAAGCAAGAGAAATGCCAAAGCGCTCATTCCAACCCCACCAATTCCTATGAAGTGATATTTATCATCCAATCTGAGCAAGCTCCAAAACCACCTTCCCAACGCGCTCTGAGGCATCTTTTCCCCTCGCAGAGCCCTTTGAAAGCCCCGTTTTAAGAATTTCCAAGATCTTAGCAGAAGTAAGTTCGCTATCCTCAACGACCACTGCCTGTCCCTCTTGCTCTAAAAGCTTTGCATTATACCATTGATGATTACCTGTACTGTACGGATATGGAACTAAAATAGCAGGCAAACCAAGGGCTCTCAGCTCAGCTACCGTGCTCGCGCCAGCTCGAGACAAGACGAGATCAGCAGCTCCATAAGCTTTCTCCATGTGCTCCAGATACGGAAGAATAACGATAGATCTAAAACCCACGCTCTTTACTTCCCTCATGACTCTGGAAAAGTCCTGCTTACCAGTTATAAGAAGGATACCCCAATCCCTAAGCGTTCGTTCCCATTCTTCTCTCTTGCTGATAAGATCAACGATAACATCATTGATCTTTCTCGCTCCCAAGCTTCCCCCAAATACAAGTAGAATCTTTTTATCCCTATTGAATCCCCATACGCTCTTAAGGCTTCCAGGGACAACGCTTAAAACGGACCTTCTAACGGGATTTCCGGTAATATGACATTTCTTCCTCATCCATCGAGGAAGAAAATCTAAAGTTTTCTCATAGGAAAGAGTTATCTTACTCGCAAAAATCGACAAAATTCGCGTTGAGAGCCCAGGCTTCACATCCTGCTCGTGGATCAAGACGGGAATCCCGTAAAATTTCGCAGATAAAACCGCAGGAACTTGCCCATACCCTCCCATTCCAATGATCACCCGAGGCTTAAGTCTACTTATTAAAGACATGCTTCTAAAGGTAACCACACATATCTTAATAGATCTCCTGAAATTTTCAAGCGTGAATCTTCTATAGAATCCTCTGTATGAAAACTCCTCACATTTATATCCATGATTCCTAATAATTTCTCCCTCTCCTCTATCGGAGGTCATAAAGAAGACCTCGACGCTCCTCTCCCTCAGGAAATCTGCCAAGGCTATCGCAGGATAAATATGTCCTCCCGTCCCAGCTGCAGCAATCAAAACTCTGATCCTTCCTCTCCCCCTACTTTAGAAGCTATGTTAAGCAGTATTCCAACACATGAGAGACTTACAACCATTGAAGTTCCTCCATAACTAACGAAGGGTAATGGTATACCCGTAGAAGGAATAAAGTTCGTCACCCCACCTAAATTAATAAGAGCCTGAAGCAGTATAAGAAAGGTTATACCCATGCCAAGAAGCTTGCCAAAACAGGTTGGCGCCCGCTTAGATATAGAAAAAGAAGCCCATCCTAAAGCCATGTAAAGTACCAAAACTGCAATGCTTCCAAGGAAGCCAAGCTCTTCTCCTATAACCGCGAAGATGAAGTCCGTATGGGGAGCTGGAAGATAGTAAAACTTTTGCAATCCCCTTCCCAAACCAACCCCCCAGAAACCACCTACACCAAAGGCAAGCAAAGCCTGAATTATCTGATATCCAAAACCATGAGGTGCAGCCCAAGGATTTAAAAAAGCCAATATTCTTTCCCTTCGATATGGCTCGATCCATATGAATAAAGCGCCCAGAGCTATTAGAAGAAGTAGAACTTTCACTATTCTCATGGTTTTCATGCCACCAACCCACCATAGCATTACCCCAACCCCTATTATCACTACCGCTGTCCCCATGTCGGGTTGAGCCAGAAGCAAAGCCGCAGTTCCAAAGGTTAACAGCGCAAGAGGGAGGAAACCTCTTCCAAAATCATCGAGCAAATTCCTCTTTCTACATAGGAAAGAAGCCGTATAGATTATCATTGAAAGCTTTAAGAGCTCCGCAGGTTGAAAAGCGAAGCCAGGTGCAATTCTTATCCACCTACTGGCTCCTCCTCCTCTCACTCCTATGCCCTTGAGAAAAACCATCAAAAGAAGCACCAGTGAGCCGAAAAAGATAGGCTTACTTAGCCTGAAGAATACCTCATAATCGACCTTCCTTAAAACCAACAAGACCCCAAAACCTAAAAGTATAGAAAGAATATGCTTTCTGAACAGGAATAAACCTTCTCCTCCTTTGTATCCCGGAGGAGCGGTAGAACTAAGAACCTCAAGCGTACCAATAGCTATTAGAATCAACACGCTTCCTATAAGGAACTTTGTTGAAGCTTCAACACTTCTCGTTTAAAGACCCTCCCCCTTTCCTCAAAGTTCGAAAACATGTCAAAACTCGCACACGCGGGAGAAAGAAGCACACAATCCCCCTTTTTTGCCAAGTTCCTGGCAGTTTCAACGGCTTCTTTCATACTTGAGACACTCACTATATTCTCTTCCTTAAATCCTTCTTTCAACGCTGCCTCTCTTATAAGGGGACCATCTTCTCCGAGAACTATGAGAAATCTAACCTTTTCCACTATCCTTCTCGCGAGCTTATCATACCCAGCTCGCTTTCCTCTGCCACCCGCTATAAGTATGATGGGCTCTTTGAAAGAATCCAAAGCCATGAGCGTAGAAACAACATTAGTTCCTTTGGAATCGTTTATATACTTCACGCCATCTATTTCAGCTACAAATTCCATTCTATGTTCAAGTCCTTTAAACTCCCTTAAGACATCCGCTATCGCCTTCGGAGAAGCTCCGGCTTGAAACGCCATTCCAGAAGCACAAAGAGAGTTTTCAAGATTATGAGGACCCTTAAGCTTAATCTCATTCACTCCTATAATGTCCATACCTAAGACGATCATCCTTCCATTTTCAACACCTGCTCCTTCCAGAGGAATTCCTTCTCTATCGAAGAAATATCTGCGTGAGATAAAGCGAGCTTCACGAAGTGCCCTATCGTGAGCGTTAACCCAAATTGTGTCGTCTTCCCTCTGGTTCATAGCTATTCTAAGCTTAGCATTAACATAACTATCCATCGTTTTATGTCTATCAAGATGATCAGGAGTCAAATTCAAGATCGCTCCTATCCTTGGGCGAAACTTATATATCGTTTCGAGCTGATAGCTCGAAACCTCAAGAACAAAACAGTCTACCTCCTTATTCTCCAGTATCGCCTTAGAAAATGGATATCCTATGTTTCCCGCAAGAACAGATTTAAGTCCCGACTTAAGGAGCATTCTATGAAGCAAATTAACCGTGGTGCTTTTCCCATTCGTGCCTGTTATAGCGTATATCGGAACCTTGACAAACCAAGAAGCAACTTCTATCTCACTATATACTGGAATTCCTTGCTTTTTCGCCTCAAGGAGAATCGGAATATCAAGCGCAACTCCAGGACTGACCACTATAAAGTCTGAGTTTAAAACGCGCTCACTATGTTCTCCAAACTCAAATGATATATCAAGCCTTTTGAGTTCCTCTACCGCCTCCTTTTTCTCATCAGCGGGGGAAATTTCACTAACGAAAACTTGCGCTCCCTTCAGCTTAAGTAAAGCAGAAACAGCAAGCCCGCTACGAGAAGCTCCTACCACCGATACCTTTCTTCCACAGAGAGAATCAAACATGATCATCACCCTATCTTATAAAGAATCAAGCCCAAACTGGAAAGCAATCCTTCAATTCCCCAGAAAAATTTCACAACCTTAGGCTCATCCCAGCCCTTTAACTCAAAGTGATGATGAAGAGGGCTCATCAGAAAGACCCTCTTTCTTCTCGTTTTGTAACTAACCACCTGAATTATCACGCTAAGAGTGTCTATAAGGAATATTCCACATATGAACGGCATAAGCATTTCTACTTTCAGAATTACGCTAACTCCTGCTATAAAGCCTCCTAGAAACATAGCACCGGTATCTCCCATAAACATTCTGGCAGGATAACGATTATAGTAAAGGAAACCCATTACCGCTCCTATAATGGCTAAAGTTAAAACTGCTACATCTTTTTCATCCCGCCACAGCGCTATTAAGAAAAGAGAGAAAAGAGCTATAGCAGAGCTCCCAGAAGCCAAACCATCAAGACCATCCGTAATGTTAACCGCGTTCATAGAAGCAACAAATAGGAAAACAACAAAAATAGCATAGAAAGTCGAGAACTCTACACTCGATATGAAGGGAAACCATACACGCGAATCATATAGATCAAGCTTGAAAAGAAGAAGGACTATAAGGAAAGCTACACCAATTTGCAGGATGAACTTATTCCTCGCCCTCAGCCCTCTATCACCAACCTTAAGCTTGTTTATATCATCTATAAGCCCTACTAAAGCGCAGAGACTCGAGGAGAGCATGATAAATGCTATTTCCCTTGAAATTTTCTCTGAGAGGAGAAATGCTGATATGAAGAAAGAAAATAGTATAACGATACCCCCCATTGTCGGAGTACCCCATTTCTCCATATGCCTCTTAGGTCCATCATCTCTTATCGGCTGAAAGACACGCACTTTTCTAAGTAAAATCAACACGGGATAGCCCAAAAGCAGGGCTAAACTCAGCGAGAGCAGGAAAGCTCCAAGCACCTTTTAACCTCCTTAAATATTTCATCAAAACCACATGCTCTTGAAGCCTTAAAAAGGACGATATCTCCCTGCGAAATCTCATCTTTGAGAAAATCTGCAAGCAGCTCGCGAGAACCAAATTTTACAATCTGATCTGCTCCCATGCCAGCGCTTAAAGCTCCATTGGCATAATCATCTGCATATTTTCCAAGAGCGAGAAGAAGATCCACCTCGGATTCAGCGACTTGTCTACCAACCTCAAAGTGCGCCTGGTGAGAATAATCTCCCAACTCGAGCATATCTCCCAAAACCGCTATTTTTCTACCCTTGAAGCGAGATAGATAATCTATAGCCTCCTTCATCGAAAATGGATTCGCATTATAAGCATCGTTTATCAAAATCACGCCATTATTCAAATTATGCGTTTCAAGCCTCATAGGAGGAAGCCTAAATGAGCCCGCCAGCTCACGTATCTCATCAAAAGGGACTTCTAAAAGCAAAGCAACGCTTAAAGCTCCAAGAATGTTATAAACATTATGCTTTCCAGGGATCTTTAAGTTTATCCTTCCAAGCTTCTTCCCGCGAAAGCTTATAGCAAAGGATATTTCCTCCCTAAGAATCGCCAAGTCAATTGCTCTGCAATCTCCCATCTCTATTCCAAAAAGAAGCTTTCTTTCCCATCTATCGTTCAAAAAACGGCAGTTTTTATCATCAGCGTTAAAAACAAGATAAGCTTTTTCTCGCAATCCCCCTACGATCTCCGCTTTTGCTTCCTTCAACTCCTCAAAGGAAGCAAAATTCCCTATATGAACCGGTCTGATGTTAGTGATAACCCCAATATCGAGAGGGGCAATACTTACCAGTTTAGATATTTCACCCCGATGATTCATTCCCAATTCCAGAGCGATGATCTCTGTATCCTCTGGTGCGTTAAGTATCGTAAGAGATATGCCAACCTCAGTATTATAGCTTTTGGGGGAAGAGTGAACCAAATATCTCCCGCTTAAAAAATGCCTTATAGCATTCTTCGTCGTGGTTTTACCACAGCTTCCCGTAACTCCTACAGTTTTGGCACTCAACCTACTTAACTTGATCTTAGCAAGGGACTTTAATGCATTAAAGGTGTCATTCACCGTTATAATGGGCAGTTCCTCTTCCCAAGCGAACCGAGAGACATTAACCACAGCAGCTATAGCTCCTCTATCAAGGGCATCTTTAACGAAATCATGCCCATCAAGCTTACTTCCTTTAAGCGCAAAGAATATGTACCCCTCTTTTGCATCCCTTGAATCCGTGCAGAAACCCTTTACCTCATAACTGAGGTCAACATTCCCTCTGTATCCCGCCCTTAATCCTTTTATTATTTCAGAAACTTTCAACCCATTATCTCCTCCACAACCTCTCTGTCAGAAAAGTGCCTTCTTTTTCCTCGGATCTCAAAGTAATCTTCATGCCCCTTACCTGTTATTAACACTACATCTTTAGAAGAAGCCTCCTCTATAGCTCTCTCTATAGCCCGCTTTCTATTCAAGACGATTTCATACCTTCCTTTTACCTCCTCACATCCCTTCGCTATTTGATGCGCTATCTCCAGTGGATTTTCCCATCGAGCGTTATCGGAAGTTATAAAAACCTTATAGGCTATAGATCCAGCTATTCTACCCATGGCTGGGCGATTCCCAGCATACCTATTTCCCCCAAGCCCAAACACGCTGAAAATACGCCTCGGCTTGAGCTTCTTAACTGTGTACAACACATTCTTGAGTGCATCAGGAGTATGAGCATAATCAACGATAACTATGGGAAATCCCTTCCTCTTAAAGACCTCCATTCTTCCTGGTACGCCACGAATGCTCTCTATGCCTCGCTTTATGATCTCAAGATCAATCCCTTTGGCTATTCCAAAGGAAACCGCAGCCAGTATGTTATAAACGTTAAACTGTCCTATTAGTTCGCTATTTATTTTCAGAATCCCAGATGACGTCGCTATCTTTAAGCTCATACCATCTACCCTAAGACTACTCTCAATAAGCTTAATATCTGCTTCTGATACCTTTACTCCATACGATATCACCGGAACTGAGGAAGCACTCTTAAAATAAGAGTAATTTTCATCATCAGCGTTAAGAATCGCCACATCTTTCAACCTTCTGAACAGCTTTGCCTTAGCCTCTCTATAACTTTCAAACGTGCCGTGGAAATCAAGATGCTCCGGAGTAATATTAGTAAGAACTCCTATATTAAACTCTATAGCATCAACTCTATGAAGCTCCAATGAGTGAGAGGAAATTTCCATAACCAAGCTATCACTTCCAGCAAGGACTCCCTCTCTGATAAACTCCATTATATCCGGTCCCTCAGGCGTAGTTCTTGAGGCGGGGATAGTTTTGGCTCCAAAGCTATAGAGGATGGTTCCAAAAAGCATAGGTTTGTACCCAGCATTCTCCAAGATGGATCTGATCAGAAAGGTAGTCGTCGTTTTCCCGTTGGTTCCAGTTATACCAACATTAAACGTTTTCTCAGCGGGATTTCCATAGATCCATGATGCTACGAATGACAGGACTTTTCTAACAGATTCAACCCTAAGCTGCGTTATACTCGAGTCGCAAAACCTTTCTACTAAGGCAGCTACTGCCCCGTTCATTTTCGCATCGTTTATATAGAGATGTCCATCTGTGGAAAAACCAGGAACACATGCGAAAAGGTAGCCACTTTTTACTTTCCTCGAGTCGTATGTTATTCCAGTGATATCAGCATCAAGCCCCTCACCTTTAACTTCGACATCCCTTAGTCTATTTACAATCTCGCTTAACTTCAATCTCCCACCTCCAAGCCATATAGCTTAGCTAAAACCTGCCCCACCTTTGAAAAAACGGGGGCAGCTACCTCTCCACCATAGTATTTACCAGCAGAAGGAGCCTCTATAACCACAAGTATTACCCAACGAGGATTCTCAGCAGGCATGTATCCCAAAAATAGAGAAAGATATTTTCCCTTCTCATATCCTCCTTTTCCAGGTATCTGAGCAGTACCGGTTTTACCCGCCACCTTGATTCCAGGAATTGCTGCCTTCTTTCCCGTTCCTTTTTCTACAACTTCCACTAACATCTTTTTCATCATCTTAGCCGTATCCGAAGATATGACCTTTCTTACTATCCTAACGCGAGCTTTATAAACCACCTTATCATCGCTTCTTAACTCCTTCACCACGAAGGGTTTGAGCAAAACACCATTATTGGCTATAGCTCCCATGGCAGAAGCAAGCTGTATTGCAGTAACCGAGATACCCTGACCTATGGCTATTACAGCTCTCGTTAAACCATACCATTTATCCGGCTCCCTCAATAATCCCTTCTCCTCACCAGGTAGATCTATTCCAGTATAATCTCCAAAACCAAAGCCCCTCAAATATTCGTATATAATCTCAGCTGGCATTTTTAATGCAAGGGTTATCATTCCAACATTACATGATTCTCTTATAACGCCGGTTAGATCCAGCAAACCGTGAGCATGAACATCTCTCACACGCTTACCAGCGTAAACTATGTATCCCGGGCACTTAAACCTCATAGAAGGATATGCAAGCCCCTCCTCCAAAGCCGCTGAAGCGAGAAATGGTTTTAGGGTAGATCCTGGCTCAAATATCCAAGAAATAGCACGATTTCTTTCTCGTGAAGGGGGGTAAACCGCCATTGCCTTAACCTCACCAGTTTTAGCTCCAAGAACTATTAAGCACCCTCCTTTAGCCCTATTTCTAAGCACGCTTTTTTCCAGAATATCCTCACAAAACACCTGAAGCCTTGAATCGAGCGTTAGAAACAGCTCTCTCTTCGAGGATTTTATAGGAAGCTCAAGTAGCTTTTCATCGGGTATAGTTCCTCCTCCAGCGTCCCTTCTCAGAAATATGTCTTTTCTTCCTCCCTTTAGAAAATCATCGTACACATATTCTACGCCTGCAAGACCTTGATCATCTATGCCCGTAAATCCCAAAACTGCAGAAGCAAGCTTCCCGTTAGGGTAAAATCTTCTATCTTCTTCCACAAAACCAAAGCATCTAAGCTTAAGCCTTTTTAGCTCTGCTCTTATCCTTTGAGCTTCCTCCTTGGGCATACGCCTTTTAATCCACACGAAGTGGTTTCCTTTCCCTATTCTCTTTTCAAGATTCTTAAGTGAAACCGAAAGAAGAGAAGCAACCTTTTTAAGCTTCTCTTCGCTGAGCTGCCCCCCAGCGGGAAAATAATAAATAGAATAACTCGGCACGCTCAAAGCAAGAAGCCTACCTCTCACATCAAGAATTTCTCCCCTTCGGGGGGAGAAAACTACAACGGCATTATGCTCCTTCCAAGCATAAGACCTTAGCTTATCTGCCTCTACTATCTGAAGGGTAAAAAGATGTGCTCCTATTATTCCAAAAGCAAAAAATAGAAGCAGTAATAAGACAATACCCCTTTTTACTATAGATCTATCATCCATCGAGCTATCTCAAAAGTGTGAAAGCTTCCGCTTTTATAAGGTCCTTAACCTCTCTATCGATATCTATAAACATCACTTTTTTAGGAAAATCAAAGCCGTTTTTTCTAGCATAATCTCGAATCCTTTCTATAGAGGTAAGCTCGCTGAGCTTTAGAAGCAGATCTTGACGCTCATTTGCGAGCCTATCTAATCTCTTTTGTAGAAAATCAACCTCATATCCGGCCTTAAGACTCATTATTTGAAAGAAGACGACCCCTATTCCTCCTAAGATAAAGACGAGAAAAATTACCCTGATCCACCTCATCTCGCTATCCTCCTTATAGCCCTTAACCGAGCGCTTCGCGAGCGCGGGTTCCGGGCAATCTCCTCGCGACAAGGACGTAAAGCTTTCTTAAATATGGGTTCTGCCTTCCCAGCATCGCACAGCTCTCTAAAATAGTGTTTAACTATCCTATCTTCAAGAGAATGATATGAAATCACACAAATTACTCCCCCAATTTTTAAGACCTCAAAAGCTTCTTTTAAGCCCTCTGTGAGAGATCTTAATTCATCATTAACCGCTATTCTCAACGCCTGAAATACCCTTCTTGCAGGATGCTTACCCATTTTTCTCTGCACCGGCTTTGGTAAAGCTCTTCTTATGATACCAACGAGCTCTAATGTGCTCCTTATCTCTCCTTTTTTTCTATGATCAACTATAGCCTTCGCTATTAAACGGGCATTTCTCTCCTCCCCATAAACCTTAAATATGTATGAAAGCTCCTCTAAGCTCATTCTATTCACAAGATCCCTGGCTTTAATCTTCCCATCCTCTCCCATTCTCATATCAAGCGGTCCATCCATCATAAAACTGAAGCCTCTTTCCTCATCCTCAAGCTGTAAAGACGAAACACCCAGATCAAAAAGCACTCCATCTACACTCTTAACCTTTAGCGACTCTAAAACGCTTTTTATATCTCTGAAGTTAGCTCTCACGAGCTTCACACCCTTTTCCCCAAGAACCTTTCTCGCGATTTCAAGCGCCTTCTTATCTCTATCCAACCCTATTACCATACCACCCGGTAAGATTCGTTCCCATATCGCTTTAGCATGTCCTCCCAGCCCCACAGTAGCGTCCACATAGATTTCCCCAGGATTTGGTTCAAATGCCTTTAAAACCTCATTAAGCATAACAGGTGTATGAATCAAGCAAATATCTCCTCCGCCACTTCCTCAAACTTTGGGAGTACATCCTTTTCATACGTGATCCATCTATCCTTAGCCCAGATCTCTATTCTATTTCCAACGCCTATTATAGCGACTTCCTTTTCCAGCTTTGCATACTCTCGGAGCATCGATGGAATTTGAATTCTCCCCTGGGAATCTAAATTTACCATCGAAGCCCCAGCCATAAGCATTCTTAAGAATGCTCTTACTTCTTTCTTAGTAAAGGAAAGAGAATTAAAACTCTCGAGAACCCCCTGCCATTCTTCCAAAGGGAAAAGAAACAGGCACTTATCGAGCCCCCGTGTCAAAACTGCCTGTTTCCCAAGGCTCTCTCTCATATTGGAAGGGATAAAGACCCTCCCCTTATTATCCACATTGAAGAAATAAGTTCCCACAAAGGTTTTCACCACTTCTCACCACTTTTACCCACAGAGTTATCCACATGTGGGTAAAAAAATATGGGGCGGAAGCAACCCGTAAGCCGAGTTCTGTTTATAGGTAGCCATCTATCTGGGGAGCGGATTGCTCCACTCCTCAAGCGACCTACCCGAGGGAGAGGCGAGCAACCCCTTATCCCTCCTATTTGGTCTTGCTCCGGATGGGGTTTGCCAAGCCTATCAGGTCGCCCTGATAGCTGGTGGGCTCTTACCCCACCTTTTCACCCTTACCCCGCTTCTCAGCGAGGCGGTCCGTTTTCTGTGGCACTTTCCTTGGGGTCACCCCCACTGGGTGTTACCCAGCATCCCGCTCTGTGGAGCTCGGACTTTCCTCAGGGGAGTGAGGTCTCCCCCGCGGCTACCCAGTTGCTTCCACCCCATGCTTTCAAGGTTCCATTAAAATTGTATATCTCCAAGGGGCCGACTTGCAAGGGACACCTGTCCCCATCTATCAGGAGCTTATTTTCCTGGATATACTGCCCAAAACGGCCTTTTGAATCCCGATGACCTTCTTTATTCCCTTCCATGCTAATTCAAGAAGCTCATCAAGATCCCTCTTCGAAAACGGTTTGTGCTCTGCACACCCCTGTATCTCTATATACTCGCTTCTATCATTCATGACCACATTTAAGTCCACATCAGCCTTAAAATCTTCATCGAAGCAGAGATCCAAAAGCTTCACTCCATCGACTATTCCTACACTCACCGCTGCAACAAAAGAATTCACGGGAAAGTCCTCTATAATTCCTTCCTCATAAAGCTTGTATATAGCTTCAACCAGAGCTACAAAGCCTCCAGTTATAGCAGCAGTTCTCGTGCCACCATCCGCCTGAATGACATCACAGTCTATCCAAACCGTTCTTTCCCCAAGTTTAGAGAGATCCACTGCTGCTCTGAGAGATCTACCTATCATTCGCTGGATCTCAAAGGACCTCCCTGCAGGTCTTCCCCTCACCATTGAATCTCGGGGAGTTCGAGTCTGCGTTGCTCTCGGAAGCATAGCGTACTCTGCAGTAACCCATCCCTGTCCTGTCCCCCTAAGGAAAGGCGGCACCTTGTCCTCCACACTCGCAGTGCATATCACCTGAGTCTTGCCCATTTCTATCCTTACTGAGCCCTCTGGATAAATTAAATAATCTCTCTCTATCCTTATGGGTCTAAGCTGATCCGGGCTTCTTCCATCGATCCTATCCAACTTAAGATCACTCCCTCGTCCTAAGCTTCCAGGAAGGCTCAAGAGGAAGAGAGATATCTATATGCCCCTTCAGAGTATCCATAATCCTACCTTCTATAAGAAACTGGACCATCTTTATTTCTGGGAAGCTCCCACAAATAGAATTAACTATGCTATAGATCGTCATCATCTCCGCATTGCTACCTCCAGGGTGATTCCTAACCATCTCCTTAGAAAAATCAAGAAAGAGTACTCCTCGCCCTATGAAGATATGCTTAAGCTCAGTACCTGAGGGAATAACTTGCTCTTTAGCGGACGCAAGATCCTTGAAAACCTCCTTAACCATGTCTTCTAAGCTTCCTTCCACTATCTCTTTTTCCTTCTTAATCAATCTCGTTCTCTGAGGATCAGGAAGATAAAGATAAATAAGCCTCTTGGCAAGCTCAGGCTTTTGAGAAATCTCAGCCGGCTTCGCTTTCCCCACCGACGGATGCGATGCTCCCCCTTCCTCTCCTAAGAAAAGGGTACGTTTCATAAGATAGCCAACGAGATGATATCCTCCCCAACCTGCTAAAGAAACTATTATTATGGCTAATATAACCCTTCCCCACAATATTCGTTTTCTATACTTTCTCCTTTCAGATCTTTTCATACCGAGATCCTCCCATCATCTCACAGAGGAAAGGTAGTTCTCCACACCCTTAGCAAGCAAAATAGCCACCTTCCTCTGCCAAGAGGCTCTTCTCAACAGGGTCTCCTCCCGAGGATTGGTGATAAAAGCAAGCTCAACCAAGACGGCAGGCATAACAGCTCCCCTCAGAACGAAAAACGGTGCTTGCGCTATTCTTCTAACGGGGATTCTTAAACCTCTCTTAAGCGATCTATAAAGACTCTCAGCAAATTTCGCACTCTCGTCTATTTTCGCGTTCTTCATCATATCAGCAAGTATTCGAACAAGCATATCTGTCTTGCGCTTTACTTCCTCTCCCGTCAATCCGATCTCCATATTCTCCCTAAGAGCAACACTCATAGCGCTCGAGTCGCTCGGGAGAGCCATATAATAAACTTCGCTTCCTCTCGCTGATGGAGAGAAGCTTGCATTGCAATGTATGCTTATAAAAACATCAGCCCGAGATCTATTAGCAATGTATGTTCTTTCCTTTAAGGATAGATAAACATCCTTATTACGAGTCAATATCACCCTGTAGCCCCTCTTAATGAGCTCATTCTTCAGATACAGTGCCACCCTTAAGGCTATATCTTTTTCCTTCGTCCCTCGAGGACCTACGGCTCCAGGGTCCTTGCCACCGTGTCCCGGGTCTACAACAATTAAAAACTTCCCTTTACCCTGAGGACGTATCTTAATGGTCTCCTTTTCTCCCCGCGGAGAGAGCTTCTGAGGCCGAGACGGTGTTTCAGGAACCACCGGAGTAGGAGGTTTTTGAGGAGCCTTTCTTAAAACATCTATCACAAGTCTCGGTGGCTGTTTGAGAGTAAAATCCCTGTAAGGAGGAAAACCTTTTACTTTTATCCTTATCTGCGAGTTCCTCTCCCCCGGAATGACCTCAACGTCCCCAACCAAGCCATCCCTTATCTTGTAGGTTTCTCTCCTTGGTGCTTTCGTAGAACTCAAATCAACTATTATAAGGTCCCTGTTTCCCTTTATCTTATAATTCGGTACCTTTGAAAGATCGAGAACTATGCGCGTATATGTTTTGGAAGAGTAATACCTGACCCGGGATAGAAAAACAAGGGGCTCTTTTTTCGCCGGAGGAACGACAACAAGTGGTTTCGCCGGCTTTACTTCTATAGCTGGAGTTGAGACAGGAGTGGAAGGTGGCTTGCCTGGCAGAGAAGGAACTTGACGTACGGCAGGCTTCGCTCCCACATATAAAACGTTCTGCTTGGGATCAAACCTTAAAGATGTATTCGATAGAATAAAGTTAAGAGGAATGCAGATCTTGTTTCCGACCGCTTTGGGAAAATAGTCAAGTAGCCTTATCTTTCCATTAACCAGAGCAGTAGGATTATTCAGCTGAAGCTGATAAAGCTTACCGCCAAGTACAAAGCTAAAAGCCCCAGTTTCAGGCTTATACTTAAACTTTCCTCCCAAAGTCTGAACGAGATCCTTAATAGCGACGTATCTTATCCCCTTAACGGTAAAGGTAGGAACTGCTCCTTTCCTTTTCCCGTTAATGAAAATTGGTGTGTTTGCTGCAATCCCCACCGAGGAAAGAAGCAAAACCAAGAAGAGAGACAAAAAGACAATGACACACCGCTTTTTTCTCACTATCTTCACTCTCCTCCAATCGTCAAATCACCTACCTTCAGAGTAGCTCCTCCAACGCTTCTGAAAAACTGAAGATCATTGCCCACCTCTTCAACGCTATTAAAAAATTCAAGAAGATTCCCCGCAATGGTCATCCCTCTCACAGGAAAAACCTTTTCTCCATTATCTATCCATAAACCAGAAACGCCCAGAGAGAAATCCCCGGAAATCAGATTCACCGTGTGAAGCCCCATTACGCTAAGAACATACAATCCCTCCTTAACGTCTCCAAGGATATCCGCTGAATTCCTCTCACCAGGCATAATAAAGAGATTTGTGGATCCAACTGCGGGAACAGAAGAATATCCCCTAACCGCATTCCCCGTTGTTTCAACGCCGTCTTTAGCAGCAGTATAAGTATTGTGAAGATAAGTCATCAGAACTCCCCTATCTATGACCATTTTCCTTCTTGTAGGGAAGCCTTCTCCGTCAAAGGGGGCACTCCCGATACCACCATCAAGTGTGCCATCATCAACGATGGAAACACATTCTGAGGCAACTCTCTTACCAAGTTTTCCAATAAGAAGGGATTTCCCCTTCTGAACGTTTTCAGCAGAAATAAGAGATGAAAGAAGAGAGATAAAATCAGCTGTAGCTTCAGGCGAGAAAACAAGAGAGGCCTTTCGCGTTTTCAAACGTTTACCACCTATCAGGCTGACTGCTCTATCCACCGCTTTGTGAATTACGGTTTCAACATCAAGCTCTCTAAGAAACCTTCTTTCCTGAGAGTAATACCCCATTTCCCTGTCCTTACCCTTTGAAGCCAAAACAGCGAGATCACAGGAAAAATAGGTCCCCTTCTTAAGAAGCCTCGTTCCAAAGCTATTAAGAAGCGCGGTCTCATACCATCCATCGCTATACTCTGCTCTTCGTACCTTTTGGACAAGAGGATGAGCCTCTTTCGCTTTTTCATGTATTTCCTTAACAAACGAGAGTCTTTCTCCCTCAGATATGGAGAATATGCCATCATCAAAAACCTGGGGATCCGGATAATCTCCCTTCGGTGGGAGAACCTTTCGAAATCTATCTGAAGAGGAAAGAGGCATCTTGCTTAAAGCCTCCTCCCCTGCCTTCTTAAGCTCCGTTAAATCCAAATTATTAGCATGTGCGAATCCCATTCTTCCTTCCTCATCGAGAATTCTTATCCCCACTCCCCCACCTTCAGATCTCTCAAGATATTCAAGCTCACCTTCACTCATTGATACGGAAAAATCCTCACCCCAAGCGGCATATAACTCAACTATGGGAGCTCCCTTCCTCTTAAGATAGTTTAACAGCTCATCTAAGAGATCAAGATCTATCTTTCCTGCCATGTGGATTCAATCACCTCTTTTATCAACCGCGCAGCGGTAATGACATCCTCTCTCGAAACATCCTTATGAGTAACAAGTCTTATCCTTCTTTTAGAAACTATGCTAACCTTAACGCCCTTCTCTGCAAGCCTTCTACCAAGCTCATATGCATCCAGGGAACCAGGCAACAACATAAAGTATACCATATTGGTACGCACGGGCACTGGTTCCACAATTATGCCTTTTACATCAGATAATTCTCTCGCAAGAAGCTCTGCGTTCTCATGATCCTCCCTCAATCTATCGATCATCTTAGTAAGAGCCACTATTCCACACGCAGCTATGACTCCAGCCTGTCTCATACCGCCTCCCACGCGCTTTCTCATCTTCCTCGCTCGCTCTATAAAGTTCTTTCTACCTACTATAACGGAACCTATGGGAGCGGATAACCCCTTGGATAGACAAAACATAAGAGCATCTACCCTCTCTACCATCTTGGAGGGTTTCACCCCAAGAGCAATACAAGCGTTGAATATTCTGGCACCATCCAAATAAACGGGTATTCCATACTTATCAGCTATATCCGCTACCTCATCTATGTACTCTTTCGATAAGGCCGTTCCTCCCGCTCTGTTATGGGTGTTCTCCAAGGTTATAAGCGCTGTTCTCGGGAAATGGATATTCTCACCTCTTATGGCATCTTCAAGCTCCTCCAAGTTAAAAGTTCCATTCTCATCATCTATGGGCATAGCCTGAACTCCCGAAAGAGCAGCCATGGCTCCAACTTCATAATTATAGACATGAGAGTGTCTTCCAACTATAACCTCATCTCCAGGTTGAGTATAAGTCATAATTGCAACTTGATTAGCCATGGTTCCAGAAACGACAAACAAAGCCGCTTCCTTCGCAAATATAGAAGCAGCAAGCTCCTCCAGCTCCCTTACAGTTGGATCCTCTCTATAAACATCATCCCCAACCTCAGCCCTCATCATGGCTTCCCTCATCTCCTCCGTAGGAACCGTAACCGTATCACTCCTTAAGTCTATGACCTTCACTTTTTCACACCACCCTTCTCCCACTCAGATGGGTAATAATACTTTTTTCCCTCTATCATATATTCCTGATCCACCCAGCCTTCGGGATAATCATGCGGATATTTGTAATCCTCAGAACCCGGGTGAAGATGCTTAGGAACATCCTGTATTTCACCGCTTTTTATATCCTCAAGTGCTTTCTTTATTCCCATATAAGCTGAGTTACTCTTGGGAGCAAGAGCCACATAGAGCGCCGCTTGAGCTAAGGGAATTTTAGCCTCCGGCATTCCTATTCTTTCGACCGCTTCCATTGCAGCGGTAGCCACAAGCAAAGCCATCGGATCTGCATTACCCACATCTTCCGAAGCACATATGGCTATTCTCCTTGCAATGAAACGTGGATCTTCACCAGATGATATAAGTCTCGCCAGCCAATACAGTGTAGCATCGGGATCGCTACCACGCATGCTTTTTATAAAGGCAGATATAATCCTATAATGCATATCCGCATCTTTATCATAGACTATATTAACGTCTGACGCAAGCTCAACATGATCCCTCTCTATTAAGCGCTTTTTCTGCGCTTTTGCTATGTAAAAAGATGCTTCTAATCTCTGCAATAAAGCACGCACGTCACCTCCAGAGAACCTGATAAGAAGATCGATAGCCTCTTCAGAGATACCTATGCCTCGCCCACCAAGACCTCGGGGGTCCGTCATCGCTTTGGATATCACCTTCTTAAGATCGCTTGGCGCCAAACGCTCAAAATTTAGCACGAGAACTCGGGATATTATGGGAGCGTTTATTTCAAAGAAAGGATTATAAACCGTCGTGGCTATCAGAGTTATATCTCCTCTCTCAAGATAAGGCATAAGGATATCCTGCTGTAGCTTGTTAAAGTGATATATCTCATCTATAAACAAGATTGCTTTAAGCCCCATTTTACGAGTCGATATAGCCTTACCTATAGCCTCCCGAAGCTCTTTTATTCCAACAACTGCAGCGTTAAGCTCGAAAAGCTGAGCCTTGATCTCACGAGCAAGCGCCCTCGCAACAGCGGTTTTTCCAACCCCTGGCGGTCCATAGAAAATCATGGAAGGCAAAAAGCCCTCCGCTATGAAGCTACGGAGGGCTTTAATAACACGCTCCTGCCCCACAATTTCATCTAAGTTTCTTGGTGCAAGCCTACAGGAAAGAGACCTTTCCATAAGATATCAACCCCATAAGCCTAAACTAAAAACCCCGCGGTGCCGCATGCCCGAGGTTTTGAACCCAGCCCCATCATGGTGGGTGCCCCCTCCATCGCTTCCGCGCCGGAACGCTTCCACGATGGAAGCAGAGCTCCCTTTGGTTCTGGTGTTGGCTCAAAACCCTCAAGCTTTACACACGCACACCGCAGGGATAATCTTCACTTAGAATTTTATCACAAAAACTAAAATATAGCAAGTAAATTAAATCCTATTGCTTTTTACACGTAGCAGAACGAGAACCTTTTCAGCCACTCCCACAGCTATAATAGCCTTTAGAATGTCTATCCCCACAAAGGGCAAAACCCCTATCTTAAGGGCGCTAAAGAAATCACCGTTCAAGAAGAAGCCAAGTCTAAGCCAGCCTAAGAAATATATGATTCCTACACCACTCATGGCTGAAATCAGTTTGCGTCCATACCCCTCGCTTCTCGCAAAAAGATAGCTTACGAAAAGTGCAGAAAGCGGAAAGCCCCAAAGATACCCCGCCGTAGGACCATAAAGATGAGCTATTCCTCCTTTAAACCCGGCGAAAACAGGAAAACCAATAGCACCGAGCAGAAGATAAAAGAATTGACTCAAAAAAGCCAACTTAGGAGATAACATCATACCAGATAGAAGAACAAATAGAACCTGAAGCGTTATAGGAACCTCACCTATAGGTATAGATATCTGAGCTCCCAAAGCTGTAAGGGCGGTAAAGAGAGCCACATAGGTGATATCTCGCGACCTCATCTCTCAGACCTTGCCCCCCTTCACTCTTAAAAACCTTCTTTTTCCAACTTGAATAAATCTCTCCTTGCCTAAGTCTATTACTTGACCGATATCTTCCACTCTCAAACCGTCTACCTTAACCCCTCCCTGAGATATCAGCCTCTTTGCCTCGCTTCTGCTTGAAACCAGCCCTCCTTCAACGAGAAGATCTACTATCCTTTTCTCATCCTCGGGAAAAACCTTTAGTGGAACATCGCTTGGGTGCTCCTTCTTGGAAAATACTCTTTCAAATTCCTCCTTTGCCTTGATAGCATCTTCCTCAGAGTGGTATGTTTTGACAATATTGAAAGCAAGCTTAGCCTTAAGATCTTTCGGATGCACTCTACCAGCTTCAAGATTCTTTTTGAAGGTTTCTATTTCCTCCATCGTAAAATCCGTAAGGAGTTCGAAGTACTTCATCATAAGGGAATCCGGAATGGACATAAGTTTCCCAAACATCTCAAAAGGTGGTTCATCTATCCCTACATAGTTCCCAAGACTTTTACTCATCTTCTGAACCCCATCAAGCCCTTCAAGGATAGGCATTAATATAGCAACCTGTGGCTCCTGACCAAAATACCTTTGAAGCTCTCTACCAACGAGAAGATTAAATTTCTGGTCCGTTCCGCCAAGCTCAACATCAGCTTTTAGAGCAACGGAGTCATAAGCTTGGGCAATCGGATATAAAAGCTCATGGATGCCTATAGGTCTACCCTCTGAGAAGCGCTTAGCAAAGTCCTCTCTCTCCAAAAATTGAGCGACAGTGAACCTTCCCGCGAGCTTTATTATATCCGCAAATGAAAGCTTACCAAGCCATTCGCTGTTGTAAGCAACTATCGTTTTTTCGGGATCAAGAACCTTGAAGAACTGCTTCTTGTAAGTCGCAGCGTTCTCCTCTATCTGCTCCGGAGTTAAAGGTTTTCTCATCTCAGATCTCCCTGAGGGGTCACCTATGCGCGCCGTAAAATCGCCTATGAGGAAAATGACCTTATGTCCTAATTCCTGAAAGTGCATCATCTTCCTAAGTAGAACTGTATGTCCCAGATGAAGATCCGGAGCGGTAGGATCGAAGCCGGTTTTAACCACGAGAGGCTCTCCCCTCTCAAGCTTCTTTATAAGCTCTTCCTCGTTTATTATTTCTACTGTCCCTCTTCTTATAAGCTTTAACTGTTCCTCAATGCCAAGCACGGCAATTCCCACTCCCTTCAAGAAATTTTTAAGTTTATTATAGCACCAACCTCAGGATTTTACCTATCCAGTGTACTCAAAGCCTCCTTCGCAGCGTTTTTCTCTGCCTCCTTCTTATTCCTACCCGTTCCCATGCCGAGAACCTTTCCCTTAAAAACGATTCTTACTTTGAAGATAGGCTCATGCTCAGGACCATTCACCGAGACGATCTCATACTTGGGAAGCGCTTTATGCCTCTTCTGAAGAATTTCTTGTAGCTCTGTCTTTGGATCCTTTCTCCTAAACACACACTTTTCCATCTCGCTTAAAATCGACTCAAACTGGTTAAGAAGAAAGCCCTTAGCTTCCTCAAATCCCCCATCTAAGTATATAGCACCTATCAACGCTTCAAAAGCGTTCGCTAATGTGGATTCCCTCTCCCTGAGCCCATGTTTTTCATCTCCGCTCCCCAAGAAAATAAAAGGACCCAAGCCTATCTTCCTCGCAAGATAGGCAAGGGTCCCTTTGCTGACCAAATGTCCCTTTATTCTCGCAAGCTCCCCTTCACGCTTATCAGGATATTTTCGCAAAAGATAATCAGTAATGACCAGTCCAATTACAGCATCTCCCAGAAACTCCAGTCTCTCGCTATGTCTCACGCTACCTTTCTCATGAGCATAGGAAGGATGTGTAAGAGCCTCCCTTAAAAGCTCCTTCTTAGAAAAGCTGTAAGATATCTTCTGCTCGAGATCTTCAATCATGCCCTCTTGAGAACCAGAACCGCGTTATGCCCTCCAAAGCCAAAGGAGTTCTTTATTGCAACTTTAACGTCCATCTCGCGTGCCTCGTTGGGCACATAGTCCAAGTCGCATTCTGGATCGGGAACCTCATAGTTTATGGTCGGATGGACAACACCCTCATAGAGAGCAAGAAGAGTAGCTATGACCTCAACAGATGCCGCTGCTCCCAACAGATGCCCTATCATTGACTTCGTGGAGCTTATGGGAATCTCATAAGCCCTTTCTCCGAAAACCTTCTTTATCGCCATTGTCTCCGTCTTATCATTCAGCGGCGTTGATGTACCATGAGCATTTATATAGTCAACCTCGTCAGGAGAAACGCCTGCTTTCTCAAGAGCCCTCAGCATAGCACGCGCCGCTCCTTCTCCACCCGGAGGGGGAGCGGTTATATGATAAGCATCGCAGTTCGCAGCGTATCCTACCAGCTCAGCGTATATTTTAGCACCTCGCGCCTTTGCCCTCTCCATTTCCTCAAGGACGATTACACCAGCTCCCTCCCCCATAACGAAACCATCCCTCAACTTATCAAAGGGTCTGGAGGCCTTGGATGGCTCGTCATTCCTAACAGAGAGAGCCTTCATAGCACAAAAACCAGCAAGGCCTATCGGCGTGACAGCAGCTTCAGTTCCCCCGGCAAGTATAACATCCGCATCTCCTCTACGAATTATCTCGAAAGCTTCTCCTATCGAATGCGCTGCAGATGCACATGCGCTTACTATCGCATAGTTTGGCCCCTTAGCATTATATTTTATAGCCACATATGCACCAGACATATTAACTATCATCATTGGTATGAAAAAGGGACTAATTCTACTCGGTCCTCTGTCAAGAAGAACTCTAATCTGATTAAAGGAAGTGATTATCCCACCCTGTCCACTTCCTATACATACGCCGAATCTCTCTGGCTCAAGGTTGTCTGGCTCCAAACCTGCATCCTTCATCGCGAGTTCAGAAGCAACATATGCAAACTGTATTACCCTATCCAAGCGCTTTATTTCCTTTCTTTCAAGATAAGGAGAGGGATCGAAATCTCTAACTTCTCCAGCCATCTGAGAGTCATAGTTGGAAGGATCAAAGGAGCTTATTCTATCTATACCGTTTTTCCCCTCTTTTAATCCTCGCCAGAACTCCTCTACTCCTATACCTATTGGGGAAACAACACCCGCGCCAGTTATAGCGACTCTTCGCAAGAGCTTCACCCCTCTTTTACTCTTCTATACCCAACTTATTCTTGATATACTCTATAGCCGCTCCAATGGTAGTTAGCTTCTCCGCGTCTTCATCGGGAATCTCAATGTCAAATTCCTCCTCTATAGCCATGATGAGCTCCACTATGTCAAGGGAATCTGCTCCAAGGTCATCCACAAAGGAAGCTTCAGGCTTAATCTCAGCCTCATCCACTCCAAGCTTTTCAACAACTATGTTCTTCAGCCTTTCAAGGATATCCTCCACCATGTTCACCCCCCTTCTTACATTGCCAGTCCTCCATCGATATTTATTACTTGCCCCGTTATATAACTCGCTTCTTCCGAAGCGAGAAATGCCACCAGCTTCGCTACATCTTCCGGCTTACCCGCTCTTCTTAAAGCGGTTCCTTCAAGAAAGCGCTCCTTTATCTCCGCAGGCAAATTAGCGGTCATGTCCGTCTCTATAAAACCGGGAGCAACAGCGTTAACCGTGATTCCTCGTGCACCGACCTCTTTGGCGAGAGCTTTGGTAAAACCTATCACCCCCGCTTTAGCAGCAGCATAATTAGCCTGTCCAACGTTTCCTATCTCACCAATAATCGAAGATATATTTATTATCCTGCCCCATCTCTTCCTAAGCATCCCTCTTACAGCTTCTCTCGAGCACAGGAATACGCCATTTAAGTCCACATCGATGACCTCAATCCAATCAGAGAGCTTCATCCTTAAAAGAAGCGTATCCCTAACTATCCCGGCATTGTTAACGAGAATTTCGACATCTCCCAATTTAGAAGAAATTTCCTTAAACATGGCTTTAACCTCAGATTCTGAAGCTACGTTAGCCTTCACCACGATCGCCGTCCCACCAAATTCAGCAATTTCCTTAGCGACATTCTCCGCGAGCTCGCGATTTCTCGCATAGTTAATAGCTACCCTGGCTCCCCTTCGAGCAAGCTCTATGGCTATAGCTCTTCCTATACCGCGAGATCCACCCGTAACGAGAGCTACCTTCTGAAGCAAGCTCATTTTAAATAACCCCCTCTAAAAAATCAAGGGTTTCTTTAAGCGTTTTTTCATCTTCGATTCTCAATATCTTTACCTTCCTGTCTATCGACCTTATAAGCCCACTTAGAACCTTTCCAGGTCCGACCTCTATAAACGCTTCCACGCCCTCAAATATCATTTTCTGAACCGACTCTACCCATCTTACTGGAGAGAAGGTCTGCTCCTTAAGCTTCCTCTTTATGTCTTCTGCCCTAACCGTGGGTTCAGCATCCACGTTAGCTATAATAGGTATTTCAGCGTCCTTAAATTCAACCTTTTGAAACTCCTCAAACAGCTTATCTCCCACGCTTCTCATAAGCTCACAGTGAAAGGGAGCGCTCACCTTAAGCTCCACGACCTTTTTAGCTCCGCGTTCCTTAGCCATCTTAAGAGCCCTCTCGACAGCAGATCTATGGCCGGAAACGACTATCTGCTTGGGGGAGTTTATATTGGCACAAGTTAAAACCTCTCCCTCTGAAGCCTCGGAGCATATATTCTCCACAACCTCAAGAGGAAGACCTATAATAGCCCCCATTGCTCCAACGCCTATCGGCACCGCTTCCTGCATCCACTCTCCCCTTTTCCGAACAAGTCTGAGCGCATCAGCAAAATTTAAAGAAGAAGATGCCACTAAAGCTGTGTATTCCCCCAGGCTATGTCCCGCAAAGAATGAAGGCTTTATCCCCAGCCTGAGCTCTTCCAGCAGTCTCCAAAACGCGATTGAAACCGCCATTATAGCAGGTTGAGTATTATAAGTCTTTTTAAGCTCATCCTCAGGCCCTTCAAAACAAAGCTTTTTTATGGGTATTCCAAGAGCCTCATCCGCCTCGCTTAAAGTCTTATCCACTATCTCAAACTTCTCAGCAAGTTCCTTTCCCATACCCACATATTGAGAAGCCTGTCCCGGAAATACCACGGCATACTTCATCCAATCTCACCCCTCAAGATATTTAACGGAAAGTTTCCTCAATATCTCATACGCTTCTTCGATTATTTCCTCAATTATTTCCTTAGCGGGCTTTATATCTTTGACAAGCCCGGCTATCTGCCCCGCCATCACTGATCCCCACTCCACATCACCGTCTACCACCGCAGCCTTAAGTCTCCCAGTTCCAAGCTTTTCAAATTCCTCAATAGGCGCCCTTTCAGCCTCAAGTTTGTCAAACTCACGGGATAGTTTATTCTTAAGACACCTTACAGGATGCCCTGTAATCCTCGCTGTAACAACCGTATCCCTGTCCCCAGCTTTTACTATTCTTTCTTTGTACTTTACATGAGCAGGACTTTCCTCTGCACAGACAAATCTCGTCCCCATCTGAACCCCTTCCGCACCGAGAGCCAAAGCCGCAGCGAAACCTCTTCCATCAGCTATTCCCCCAGCAGCCACAACTGGAATGTTCACCGCATCAACTATCTGAGGAATTAGCACCATAGTAGTAAGCTCTCCTATATGCCCTCCAGATTCTGTTCCCTCCGCCACAACTGCATCCGCACCTTGCTTCTCAACCCTCTTAGCGTGAGCCACACAAGCTATAACAGGAATAACCTTTGTCCCAAGAGGTTTCAAGGCATCTATTACCTTTTGAGGGCTACCCGCTCCAGTAGTAACCACAGGGACCCTCTCCTTCTTAAGGAGCTCTATGATATCATCAACGAACGGCGAAAGAAGCATTATGTTAACGCCAAAAGGCTTATCCGTAAGCTCCTTCAGCCTCTTTATCTCCTTTTCAAGCCATTCTGGAGGAGCGTTTCCAGCGCCTATTATTCCCAATCCTCCAGCGTTAGAAACTGCAGCAGCGAGATCAGCATTCGCCACCCAAGCCATTCCACCCTGAAAAATAGGATGCTCTATCTCCAGCATTTCAGTGATGCGCGTCTTAAACCTCCTTACCATTCCAAAATCACCGCCCCATAGGTCATTCCTGATCCGAAACTAACGAGCATGAGCTTATCTCCCTTCTTAATTCTTCCATCCTTGACCGCCTCATCAAGAGCGATAAAAATAGTAGCCGCTGAGGTATTCCCATACTTATCTATGTTGATTATCGCCCGCTCCCTTCCTATACCAAATCTTTGCAAAACGGCATCCATTATCCTTATATTCGCTTGATGGAATATATACCAATCTATGTCCTCAGGCGACATAGAGTTCCTCTCAAGCAAAGCTTTCATAAACGGAGGGATAACCCTGACCACAAATTTAAAGACATCATTTCCCTTCATATGAACGGAGTGGAGTTTTTTCCTCACTGTCTCCTCAGAAGCAGGCATGGCTGCCAATCCAGCAGGGAGCTCGATATAATCCGCCTTGGTTCCATCTGCTCTTAGATCAAAATCTATAATTCCCCCGGTTTCAACTTTCCTCATAACGATCGCACCCGCTCCGTCCCCGAAAATAACGCAAGTGTTGCGATCTTCCCAGTTTACCACGCGAGATAGCGTTTCTACCCCTATCACGAGAACATTCTTCCAGTGATCACTCATTATTCCCGGCTCAACGAGCGCCATGGCGTAAATCGGACTCGTGCAACCTGCCTGAAGATCGAAAGCACAAGCACGAGAAGCCCCAAGCATCGCCTGAACCCTACAGGCAGTGGCAGGAAACAGAGTGTCAGGCGAGTTTGTAGCAACCGCTATCATGTCTATTTCCTCAGCTGAGATCCCAGCATCATCCAAAGCTCTCTTAGCAGCCTCATATGCAAGATGAGAAGAAGAGACTCCCGGAGGGGCTATCCTCCTTTCTCTTATGCCTGTTCTCGTTACTATCCATTCATCTGACGTATCCACCATTTTCTCAAGATCCTCGTTTGTAAGGATCTTCTCTGGTAAATATGCTCCAACCCCGACAACGCCAACCCGAGTCAAGCTAATCACCACCTTTAAGCTTTTTCTTTATCCTGTCAAGTCCTTCCTGCAAGACAAATTCCCTTGCAACTTTCACCGCATTAAATATGGCTCTTGCCCTAGACCTTCCGTGAGCAACTATAATAACCCCATCTATACCCAGAAGGGGTGTTCCTCCATAAGCTTCATAATCAAACTTCTGCCACAGTTCCTTAAGCATGGGAAGCATAAACAAAATCCCAACTCGCGGAAGGAGCCTCTTACTTATCTCCTCATGAAGAAGCTTAAAAACCGCTTCAGCCACGCCTTCTATAAATTTGAGCATCACGTTTCCAACAAAACCATCGCATACCACTACATCAGCTACCCCAAAAGGGATATCTTTTCCTTCCACGTTTCCGATAAAATTGACCTGAGGTGAAGAAGCAAGAATTTCATAGGCTTCCTTTATTATCTCGTCTCCCTTTCCCCTTTCTTCCCCAACCGTTAGAAGCCCAACCCTCGGATTCTCTATATTGAGGATCACAGACATATACACGCTTCCCATTAAAGCAAATTGATAAAGATTCTTAGGCTTACAGCCTATCGTAGCTCCTACATCTATAAGGAGAGTTCTTCCCTCAAGCGTGGGGATAGCCACTCCTAACGCGGGACGATCTATTCCCTTAAGCCTTCCAACGCCAAGCAGGGAAGCCGCTACGATAGCGCCAGTATTACCTGCGGAAACGAAAGCATCGATCTCCCTACCTTTAAGAAGCCTCATCGCCTCCCATATTGACGATCGCTTTTTCTTCCGTATGGCATCTACCGGAGATTCTCCCATTCCCACGCTCTCCGGAGCATGGTATATCTCAATTCCTTCCTCTAAAGATAAATCCATCCTTTTCATCGCTTCTCTTATAGAGGACTCATTTCCAATGAGAATTATGTTTTCGTTTAACTCCCTTAATGCCATAAAAGCCCCCTTTATGATCTCCTCAGGAGCATAATCTCCACCCATAGCATCAAGAGCTATTCTCATTATTTAACTCCCCCCCTTTTAAGGGAAACAACTATAAAGTGTCCCACAAATACCTCTCTATCATCCACAAATGAATGAACTGATATCAAAAATTTATTTCCCTTTCTCTTAGCCACTCTACCCCGTGCTACTATCCTATCTCCGACTCTTACAGGAGATTTAAAGCTCACTCGCGCTCTGCCTATAAGTACTTCCTCAGAACCTATTAAAGCGATAGCAAGAGAGCTTGCCTGAGCGAAAGTATAGCTTTCCCTTATAATATCGCTATTCTTAAAAGCCATCCCTTTTGTCGTCTCAAGGACAGAGATTCCTCTCTCATTTATCTCAAGCTCGACAAGCTCTCCCATCATCTCATCAGGAGTTATAGACCTAAGTCTATAACGCGCTTCCTCAGCCATTTTTCTCATACGCTCTCTAACCTCGGGAATGCCCAACCTCGCTCTATCCAGCCTTATCGTGGAAACACTGACATTAAGCCTCTCTGCAAGTTCCTCATCAGTAAGAAGAGGATTCTCCGATATCAACCTTTTCAGGCTTTTTTCCCTCTCAATTTTTCTCGTTCTTCTTAAAAGACCTGCAGATGTTTTCTTCAACCTAAAAGCACCTCATAATAGCAGGTGTTATTAACTGCTCCCAAATTATAACAGACCACCCCCCTTTTTTCAAGCTGCTCGTGCATTTGGGACTTAACTTAAGAAACCTTTTCTGATATAATCAGGTTATAAAGGTATACTAAGTATACTAAATCTAACCAGGAGGTGGTCGCGGTATGCGGAAGTGGGGGTGGCTTATAGTTACTGTAGCTCTGATCATTGGTATATGTAGCGTAGCGGGAGCCGTAACGTTCATAAGGATTACCACCGCTACGACAGGTGGAACTTACTATCCTGTAGGAGTCGGAATGGCTACGCTCTGGACTGAAAAGCTTGCAAGCCAGGGCATCAAAGCAAGGGCGATGTCTTCCGCCGGATGGGTCGAAAATGTCGATATAATGAGGAAGCACGAGGCAGAGCTTGGAATCATGCAGGGATTGGCGCAAGTTCTCGCGTGGGAAGGGAAAGGCATGTTCAAGGGACATCCCTACAAGGAGCTAAGATCCATAACTGCCCTATGGCCCAATGTTGAGCACTTCATTCTCGTAAAGAGCAAGGTTAAGACCGGAACCGTAATTGACATAAAGGGAACACACTTCTGTCCAGGAGCAACGGGAAGCGGAACCCTCATGTCTACCACATACATAATGAAAGCCCTTGGCTTAACCTTAAAAGACATTAAACCCGAGTTCGTGAGATACAACGAAGCAGCAAGAGCTATACTGGATGGAAGGCTTGATGGCGCTTCCATAGTTGGTGGGCCACCCGTATCTGCCGTAACCCAGCTTTTCGCAGCTCCCGGCGGCGTTAAAATCAAAGTTCTTGAATTCTCAGATGAACAGTTAAAGAAGATTCAGAAGCTTCTTCCGTTCTATTTCCGCTATATCATAGAGCCAGGAACCTATCCAAATCAGAAAGAGCCGATAAGAACAGCCGCTCAGCCGAACTGGCTCGCCGCCAGAAAGGACGTTCCCGCAGATGTCGTTTATAAGCTTACCAAGACCCTGTGGGAAAACCTTGATTATATGCTCAAGGTACATAAAGCTTGTAAGTTCCTCAAGCTTGAGAATGCTCTTAGCGGTTTAACGGTTCCCCTTCACCCCGGGGCTTACAAGTACTACAAAGAGAAGGGCTTGAAGATACCTGATTATCTCGTTCCACCAGAGCTGAAGAAATAGCCCCTAAAATCTTAAAAGCACCTTCGCTTTTTAAAAGAGGACGGGTTATAATATACCCGTCCTCTTTTAAATTCCCTTTAAGGATTGGAGGAGATAAACCATGAGAAGAGAGCTCGAGGGCAAATACAAAACCATCGTAGCCTTAATAGCAATATCTTTTTCAGTATTTGAGCTGTGGGTAAACAGCTTTGGAATAATGCTTGATATAAAGAGAAACGCTATTCATTTAGCTTTTCTTTTTATGCTGGTATTCCTACTCCACCCTGCGACGAAAAGGTCAGATACTCAAAAGCCCAGCAAGCTGGACATAATATTAGCCGCCCTTGGCTTATCAACGGGACTTTATATCCTCTTCTTTTACGACGATCTCTTTAACAGAATGGGAATAGCTATAACAAGAGACTATATATTCGCTGTAATATGCATCGTTCTACTGATTGAAGCAGCAAGAAGAAGCGTAGGATGGGTTTTCACGGGATTGGTTCTCTTCTTTCTGTTTTATGTGAGATACGGTTATATTTTTCCAGGGCTTTTCCAGCAACCAGGCGTTCACTGGACGAGAGTGCTTTACAGAATGTATCTAACATCTGAGGGAATTTTTGGGATAACACTGTCAGTATCATCTACCTTTATATATTTGTTCATTCTCTTTAGCGCTTTTCTCGAAGCCGGAGGCGCAGCAGACTTCTTTAACGATCTAGCCTTAGCCATAGCGGGATCAAAGCGTGGAGGTCCCGCCTTCGTCGCAGTGATAGCAAGCGCTCTTATGGGAACCCTAAGCGGAAGTGCGGTGGCAAACGTAGCAACGACAGGAAGTTTTACAATTCCTCTAATGAAGAGAGTCGGCTATAGACCATATTTTGCAGGCGCAGTTGAAGCCGCCTCCTCAACGGGAGGGCAAATCATGCCTCCTATAATGGGAGCTGCTGCGTTTGTCATGGCTTCATTTCTTCAGATATCCTATGTTCAAATAATGATAGCGGGTCTTATTCCCGCATTCTTATACTACCTGGCGATAGCAGCTAACATATACCTCGAAGCGAAAAAGCTTGGGCTCAAAGGCTTACCGAAAGAGGAACTCCCATCACTTAGAGAGGTTCTTTTAAAGAGAGGCCAGATGATAGCTCCGCTTATAGTTATAATATATTATCTACTCACAGGAAGAACTCCTCTAATGGCAGGTTTCGCAGGAATTATAACCACTGTACTTGTGAGTTTCCTGAGAAAGGAAACAATGTTTACCCCCAGAAAACTCTTAAGAGCCCTTGAGCGAGGCGCATATTCAGCTATACAGGTGGGAATCGCTTGTGCAGCTTGTGGAATAATCGTAGGAGTCGCAGCAGTTACAGGTATAGGCTCCGTAATAGCGTATCACCTTATAGAGCTTTCCGGTGGCATACCTCTCATTTCCCTTTTCATGGTTATGGCAACGGCAATAATCTTGAGCATGGGGTTACCCTCAACAGCACTTTATATAGTGGTAGCTACAGTTGCAGCACCAGCTTTAATAAAGCTGAAGTTCCTGCCGTTAGCAGCTCACTTCTTCGTTTTCTATTTCGGGGCCTTGTCCAATGTAACTCCCCCAGTAGCCCTTGCTTCATATACGGCAGCGGGAATAGCAGGCTCTGAACCCGCAAAAACTGCTTTAGCCGCCCTGAGATTAACTCTTGCGGGATTCATTATTCCGTTTATATACACGTTCAATCCCATGCTATTGGCTCAAAATATTTCTCTTCTCCCCTTCCTTAAATCGATAGGAGAGTGTATTATAGGAGTATGGGCTCTTGCTATAGGAGCTTCTGGCTATCTCTGGAAAGAAATTCCTTTATGGGAAAGAACTTTATTTATAATCGCTGCTGTTTTGCTTCTTTTACCGATAAAGATGTCCTCTATATACGGAATAATTTTACTTATCACCTTAATGTTTAAGGAAAGATGGAAGCGCTGAGGGCAATAGGAATATATAAAGGCTTTGGAAAGCTACAGGTTCTCAGAGGAATAAGTCTCTCTGTGAGAAAGGGCGAGGTTCTCTCAATTATAGGACCAAGCGGGTCGGGGAAAAGCACCTTGCTAAGATGCCTTTGCGGATTGGAAAAAATAGACGCGGGAGAAATATATATAAATGGGGAGAAGCTCACGCTAGGTAAGTTCAGCCATAGGCATCTCGCAACTAAGATAGGCATGATTTTTCAAAGCTTTAATCTATTTCCACACATGACGGCACTGGAGAACGTCATCTTAGCTCCTATGAAGGTTAAGGGTATGAAAAGAAGTGAGGCTGAAAGACTTGCTAAGGATCTCCTTGAACGAGTGGGACTCGGTGATAAGATAGATCACCGCCCTTCACAGCTATCTGGAGGTCAACAACAGAGAGTGGCTATTGCAAGAGCCTTGGCAATGCAACCCGATATAATGCTATTTGATGAGCCAACATCTGCTCTTGATCCAGAGCTCGTTGGAGAGGTTCTTGATGTTATAGCCAAGCTCGCTAAAGAAGGGATGACCATGATAATAGTAACTCATGAAATGCTCTTTGCCAAGGAAATTTCTAATCGCGTGATCTTTATGGCAGATGGCGTTATAGTAGAAGAAGGATCACCAGAACACATATTCATCCACCCATCGAATCCCAGAACCAGAGCCTTCCTAAGCAGGCTCTTACCCCATTTCGGAAAATCCTTGATCAAGGAGGATGTGGAGTGAAGTTAGATTTTTCCATAGTTATTCCCTATCTGCCGATGTTTCTCAAGGGTACAAAGGTAACCATAGAGGCAAGCGTAATGGCAATCCTCATTGGACTTGCGATAGGAACGATCGTAGGCATAGGACGAGTTATACCCCTTAAGCCCATAAACTTCATAGCATGGCTATATGTATACGTAATAAGGGGAACACCTCTTTTAGTTCAGCTCTTTTTGATCTACTTTGGACTTCCATCCCTCGGTATTGAGCTTGAGGCATTCCCAGCAGGCGTTATAGGCTTGGGAATCAATAGCGGAGGATATGTAGCTGAAATCGTTCGTGGAGGAATAGAAGCGGTTCCTAAAGGACAGCTTGAAGCAGCAAAGGTCTTGGGATTAAGCTACTTCCAAACTATGTGGTATATAGTTCTACCTCAAGCCATAAGAAATATGCTTCCTGCACTCGGAAATGAGTTTGTAACGCTCGTAAAGCAATCCGCTCTTCTGTCAACCCTTGCCATAACGGAACTCACCATGGTTGGACAGCAAGTTAGAAGCGTAACTTTTGCCTCTTTTGAAGTTTTCATAACGGTAGCTTTAATATATCTCGCCTTAACCACCGTGGTTAGCACGCTTGTAAGGCACGTAGAAAGGAGGTGGCAGGTAAGATAAAAGAATTGCTTTCTAAAAGAATAAATGAGCTTGAAACGCATTCCATTTTAGAAGTTGCTATGGAAGCAACCCCCGAGACTACTGATCTAACCGTGGGAGATCCAGATCTCCCACCAGATCCCTGTGTTAAGGAAGGAATTTCAGGAGCTCTCGAGAGGGATCTAACAAAGTATACCCCTGACGAGGGAATCCTCGAGCTGAGAGAAGCTATAGCAGAGGACCTAAAGCATCGCTATGGCGTAAGCTATACACCGGACGAGATAATAATCACCCCTGGAGGAGCAGGAGCCATATTTGCAAGCCTCATAGCATTATTAAACGAGGGAGACAAAGCCATACTCCAATCACCCTGGTATCCTGGACATCTGAGAGCCTTAAACCTTTTGAGAGCTAAAACTTTCCCTTTTAAGACATACGATAAAGGATTTCCAATAGAGCCGAACTTAAACAACCTTCCCAGGGATGCTAAGGTTATACTTCTATGCTCTCCAAATAACCCGACAGGAGCAGTTTTAAAACACGAAGATTTTGAAAAAATTCTTCATTTTTCTGAGAAAAACGATCTTATAATTTTAGTGGATATAGCGTATGAAGCTTTGACTGATGAGGGGAAGATACCCCTACCTGTAGAACTCAAGGGAGGAAAGAAAAGAACCGTTCTTATAGGTTCCTTTTCAAAATGCTATTGCATAACAGGTTTACGAATCGGTTTCATCGCAGCACCTAAGGAAATCGCGCATGGAGCAAAGAAGGCGGTATCCACTTTTAGCTTCTGTGCCAATTCTATAACCCAGTACGGAGTTTTAAACGCCTTTAAGAAAGGAAACCCGTATCTTCCCAGGCTCAGAGAAGAGTTCAAAAGGAGACGAAATACAGCTTACCAAACTCTTAAGAAAGGCGGCCTGAACTTTGCTAAACCGGAGGGGGGCTTTTTCCTTTTCCCATTCTTTGGAAATGAAATAACAGACAAGGAAAGAGCTACAAAGTTTATAAGAAAAGCAGGAGTTTTAACCGTTCCAGGATTCCCGTTCTTTGGACCAGATGGAAAGGGGCATCTTAGAATAGCCCTAACTCGATCAGAAGAGGAGCTTAGGAAAGCTTTAGAAAGAATGGTTAAAGCGCTATAAAAATAAAAAAAGGGGGAGGCTCCTCCCCCTTTAAAACTCACTGTTTAAACCACTTATCAAGCAAATCTTGAAGTTCCCCGCTTTTCTTCATATCCTCTATAGCCTTATTGATAGCTTTGAGAAGCTCTTTATCCTCCTTTCTTACAGCAAGAGCCTTACCTGCCTCTGTAATGACCTGATCGAAGGCTATCTTCACCTTTCCCTTAAAATCCTTGCTCTTACAGTATTTGAGAGCTACAACTTTATCCATAAGAGTTGCATCGGCTCTACCGAGAACTACCTCTCTAACACAATCATCGAATTTCTGAAACCTCTTCATCTTAACGCCGGGTATGGATGAACAGAAGGTATCCTGAACCGTTCCGAGCTGAACAGCTATGGTTTTTCCCTCAAGATCTTTAAGGCTCTTTATAGAATTATCGTCTGCCCTTACCAAAAACGAGCTAAGGCTTATATAGTAAGGAATAGAAAAAGCAACTCTCTTTGCCCTCTCCTTGGTAGCAGACATACCAGCTGCTATCACGTCTATCTTACCTGCGAGAAGCGCGGGGATGAGAGAATCAAACGGCATGTCGACCCATTTGATCTTCTTGCCTATCCTTTTAGCGATGGCTTCCATAAGATCGATATCGAATCCTACAAGCTTATTGTTCTTATCCCTAAACTCAAATGGGGGATAGGTGCTTTCAGTACCAACCCTTAGCACATCCTTTTTCATAGCGTTAGCCCATACTACTCCTCCAAACGCGAGAAAGATCAAGCTGACTAAGACCACCAGACTGACTACCTTGCTTAACTTTCTCATATCTACTTACCTCCTCCCTTCCGATATTTGTTTCCTCATATTATACCATCTTTGAGCCGTTTTGATATAATTAGGCAGGGAGGTGAATGTAATGATTTTAGAAGTTGATTGGCTTGGCAAAATGGCTTTTAAGGGGAGGGGACCTTCCGGGCACGAAGTGCTTATGGATGCCTCTATCGAGCATGGGGGAGATGAGAAGGGAATAAGGCCTATTGAGCTTCTTCCCATAGCAGCGGGAGGTTGCTCTGGCATGGACGTGGTAAACATCCTCAGCAAGATGAGAATCGATCTTAAGGGACTAAAGATCAAGATAGAAGCTGGAAGAAGGGAAGACTATCCCAAAGCCTATACTCGAATGAAGCTGATATATATATTCAAGGGAATGGATCTCCCTCTCGAAAAGCTAAAGCGAGCTGTTGAGCTATCCATGGAAAAGTATTGCTCGGTTCTCGCAACGCTCAAGGGAACCGTAGATATAGAATACGAGATAGAAAGAGAGGAGGAGTGAGAATTGAAAAAGAAGTGGATCATAGCGGTAATTTTAGCAGTATGGTTATTTATCCCCATAAGCATGGCGCTTGCCCAGAGCGCAGAGAAGAAAGACAATCCGCTTGCTCTGGCAGACAAGGTAAAACAGCTCATAGCAAAGAAGGACTACAAAAACGCGTTGATTAAAGCAAGGGAACTCTATCTTTCACTATGGAATAAATCCCCCTTGCTTTTGAAAAAGTCCCTACTGGTTGAAGATGAACCTCAAGGAGTAGGAATATACACTGAAAGGAAGAATAACAAGTTTGCAGAAGGAGATCCTATATATATCTATGTTGAACCCATGGGATACACCGTAATTAAGAAGGGAGACATCTATAACTTCGGCTTAATAGCAGACTTTGCCATTCTTGACCAGGATGGAAATCATCTATATGAGAAGAAAAACTTCGGAAGATGGAGCATGAAATCGAGAGATTTTAACACAGAATTTTTCCTGTTTCTGAGATACTCCTTCACTGGAATAAAACCAGGCAAATATAAGATAATAACCACCCTTAAGGACATGAACAATCCAGCGAAAAAGGTTGCGGTTATAACTCCAATAGAAATAGTTAAATCCGGTGGATCTACTCAGTAATTTTCCTTAAAAACCTTACAGCTTCCTCCTTAGTCGCTATATAGCCTCTAAGCTGAGCCTCATACACAAGACTCTTGAGTTTTCCAACTCTTTTGCCAGGAGGAATACGAAGAATCCTCATTATATCATCACCACTTAAGAGAGGAGGAGGTTTTTCCTCCTCCTCTCTTAGTTTCTTTTTAATCAAAAGTAGCTTCTTCCTATTATCGAGAAAGGTCTCGGAATAACCACAGCTTCCTTTTAAATCCACCTCGGTTAATGAAATTAAATCATCGAGGTAAGGATAAGTTCTTACAAGCTTACGTAGGGTCCTCTCGCTTAGGGGATGATGGAACTTCATGTGATTTATAACGAGAGAAATCACCTTCCTAACCACGAGACGAATCAGTGGAAACCTGAAGAAAAACCTTCGAGCTATTTTAGCGCTCTCCCGTTCATGAAAATGATATGTAAGATCTTCTCTTAAAACCGCTTTGCCGACATCATGCAGGAAAGAAGCAAGAATGATCGAAAAGCTATATCCTCCTCTTTCAGCAACATCAACACAGCGAAGCGTGTGAATCCAAGCATTGCCCTCTGGATGGTAAAATGGATCCTGCTGAGTTTTCTCAAGCTCATCTAATTCAGCACCGTAAAGTGAAAGCAATCCCTTTATCTTACAGTCTTTCAAAAAGAGAGCTAACCTTCTCTTCCTCAATGCTTTTATAAAAAGCCTTCTCCTAAGAGACCTTATTCTCCTCAATTATCTTCTCCAGAAAGCTTGCAACGCCCTCATTCTCATTAGAGGGAATAACAAGATCAGCGCTTTCTTTGACTACATCAGGTGCGTTTTCCATCGCTACTCCAAGTCCGGCTGAAATTATAGCATCAAGATCGTTAAGATTATCCCCAACGAATATAATCTGATCAAGAGATATCCTATAAAATCGCGAGAAAAACTCAAGTGATTCTCTTTTGGAGCATCCAGGACCATAAACCTCAAGGAACGCCTCTCCTTTATAAACGGAGTTCATGATAAAGCTCAAACCATCGCTCCCAAAGGTCTTAATAAACTTTCTAACTTTCTCAAGCTCTCCAACCACTACAAGCTCATTAAAGGAGTGCCATTTCTCAAGAGCGTGAAATATATCTTTGAGTAAAACGGCGTTCTTTACAGCCTTTTCAAAATAAAAACTGAAAACCGATTCGCGTGGATAATTCCCCTCCATAAAGATGTAAGGGACGCTAAAGGAAGGGACAAACAAGATCGGAAATAGATCAAGATTCTTAGCAGTTTCCAGCATCGCCCTAAGCTTCTTTAGCGGGAAAATCACAAGCCTGTGAATTTCCCTCGGGTTAATGGATAATATCAAAGCTCCATTTTGAGTAGAGGCAGGTCCCTCAATTTCAAGGAGCTCTAAATAAGGCTTCGCCGAGGGAAAGGATCTCCCCGTTGATATCGTGATCTTTAACCCTGCCTTTCGAACATCATCTATGGACCTAAGCACCCGTGGTGTGAGTATCTTATCTGATGTTAAAAGAGTCCCATCGAGATCGAAAACTATAAGCTTATACTTTCCCTTCATTCAAGCCTCCCAGCTTCCCAAAAGAAAACCTCAAGCCCCTCTTTTCTCACCTCTTCTCTCTCCCTCATTTTTCTCAAAGCCTCTAAAAGCCGCTCCGCTTTCTCATCCTCCGCGATAACGAAAAATGCCTCGTTTAAGGAAGGCCATATTGGAGTCCCCAGATGAGGACCACTTCCACCAACACCTTTCACTCCGCTCCACTGAGTATAGCCATCTGTATCGGCACCCTCCAAAACTGCCTTTATATCCTCCTCAAGCACTGAATTCCCCACTATAAGAATAGCTTTCACACTCATCCCCTCCCATACTTCGGTGCTATAATAGATTCTATAAAGGGGGCAACCATCTTGAAAAAAGCGTTGATAGTAACCTTAATAATTATAGCATTTTTTTCACCCACAGCTTGTTTATACGCAAAGCCAATAACATGGGATCGCTTTACCACGGATTTACTTGTTATATCCAAGCTTCACCTCGATCTCCCTTTAACGAAATCAGCGTTGAAGGGAGCCAGAAATTATCCTATATCGAGAGCAGAAGCTATTTATCTGCTTGTAGGATCATTAGGGTTAAATTTCGAGGCAAATCTTCTTAAGAACATTTTTTCCATCCCTCAGATTAAAAAATGCCCGTATTTCCTTAGAGGAGCGATTAATCTTGCAATGTTTTCCAAACCCCCAATAATTAATAAGAAGCTGGTGAATCTCAAATGGCTCAAAGGAAGCTTAAGCGAAAGCGAGGCTAAAACGCTCATTAGGAGAGCCCTTTTTCTTAGGAAAAACGGCTTAAAGATAGAATGGACAGAAAAAATAAGCAAAGATCTCGTGCTTCACTGGGAAAGAAAGCTGGATCCTCCCTTGTACATTTGCTATCTCAAGCTAAATCTGAGATCTAAAAATCTTAAGCTGATTCCCGAACTCGCTGGAACACACATTCAGGATAAAGAAAAGCTAAGCGAAATGTGCAAAAGAAAGAAAGCTATCGCTGGAATTAACGGCGGATTTTTCGCTCCGGATGGAGATCCAATAGGAGCTCTCATGATAGACGGAGTACTTATAAGTGAACCTTTCCCGCACCGTGGATGCTTTGGCTGGAACGATCACGGAGAGTTCGTATTCGGAATGGTAGATTGGGAAGGAGAGTTAAGAAGCAACTCGGGTATCGTTGTACCTATAGATGGATTAAACAGAAAACCAATAGGAAACGAGGTTATACTCTATACCCCATTTTACGGTGAAAAGGTCGATCTCAAGAAAGGTGGCGTTGAAGTTGTGGTGAGAAATTGGGAGGTCAGCCTGGTAAGAGAAAGCGGGGAACATTACATCCCGAGGGATGGTTTTATAATAGCTGGATATGGAGAAAAGGGAGGGCTTTTATCCCGTCTAAGAAAGGGAGAAAGGATAGAAATACATGCTTATCTAATGCCAACCGAGAAAAAAACCATCTGGAGAAGAATAACTTATCTTATTCAAGGCGGTCCCACTTTGATAAAAAACTACAAAATCGTTAACTACGATGAAAACTTCAAAGAAAGTTTCCTTGAGAAAAAGCACCCCCGCACGATAATAGGTGAAACTCGCAATGGCGATCTCATTCTTATGATAGTTGATGGCAGAAATGCTTATCATAGTGAAGGTTTAACCATCCACGAGCTCAAGGAACTTTTAGCAAGCATGAAGATTAAAAATGCCCTTAATCTCGATGGGGGAGGTTCAACATGTATATGTTTTAACAACCAGCTATACAATCTTCCTTCCGACTCGGGAAAGGAAAGAAAGATAAGCTACGGTTTACTCATCCTCCCGAAGAATGAGCGCTAACATCTTGAAGATACTCCTCCAATAGTTTTTTAGTTAGCTTTTTGCACTCTGCTACCTCCATTATTATCTCTTGAGAAGTGATCTCAACATTAACAAGCTCATCTTCAAGAACTCTCTGGGCCCTCTTCTTTATAAACTCAAGCTTCTTATCGAGAGTAAAGATGACCTTTAATATCTCGCCCTTAAGCTCCTTTAATCTCTTCTCCCCGTTTTTCTCGCTCCTCTCGATCCTTAGCACCTTTAAAGCTACATCCTCTATCTGTTTCATGGTAAACGGCTTTATTATGTAATCGCCTGCTCCCTTTTTCTTCGCCTTCTTAGCCACGACTTCATCATCTACTACGGTGACCATTATGACATGAGTTTCTTCACGCTCCGTTTTTATTTTTTCTAAAACCTCAAGCCCATTTATCCCGGGTAAAAGATAATCAAGAAAAACGAGATCATATCCTTTTTCCTTGAAAAGCTCCATTCCTCGCTCGCCATCCTCCGCTGTCTCAACCTGTCTAAAGCCTATTTTCCTAAGCGTATCTTCAAGAACCTGCCTCTGAAGTGGATCATCCTCGATAACTAAAATCTTAGTATCAAGCTTTATTATGAGGGAGCTTAAAGAATCCTTAAGCGTGCGAGCTAAGATATCCGCTCGGGTCTTAACTACATAATCGTCCAACCCCTCCTCAAGAAGCTTCATTACCTCATCCTCATCCTTTTCAGTAGAAGTAAGCATTATTACACCTATACGCTTGTCCCTTTCCCTGATTCTCTTAAGCTCCTGAACGCCATCTATATCCTCAAGGACATAGTTCAGAATCACGATATCATACTTACCCTCCTCGAGTTTCTCCTCAAGCTCCTTTCTCGAGGAGACAATATCGATGTCCTCAAATCCCTCCTTTTTTAGAATATCTCTACATATCTCTTGAACGAGATGGCTTTTCTCAACGAGAAGAACCTTTTTCATCGCAACATCCCCTCCACAGCGTTATCTACCTCCCTGAGGTATTTAGCGGCTTCCTCGGGAGAAGTGGGATTTATGTAAAACCCAGTTCCCCACTCAAAGCCAGCCATTATAGTTAAACGGGGGACAAGCTCTATATGCCAGTGAAAATCCTCTCTTATAGTTCCCCAATAGTCGGGCTTACCCAGACGGGGATGAAGCGAGGGAGCGGTGTGAATAACGAGATTATAAGGCGGATCATTCAAAGCCAGTTTAATCCTTAATAGCATGTCTTTAACAGCAAGAGCAAGATCTGGAAGTTCCTCATCGGGAATTTCAGCAAAGTCATAGCTATGTTTGATGGGGTAAAGCCTACACTCAAATGGAAAGCATGAAGCAAAAGGCGTAAATAGAACGTAATTCTTACGAACCTTTACTATCCTTTCTCCAAATCTCATCTCATCTCGAAGGATATCACAGAAAATACAGCGTTCCTTTCTGGAAAAGTGCGCACGCGCAACGCTCAACTCCTCCTTCACTACCTTAGGAGTAATAGGCGTAGCTATTATCTGGCTATGCGGATGAGAAAGTGAAGCACCCGCTATGCTCCTATAGTTCCTGAAAATTAAAACATATCGAAATCTCTCATCGGCTCTTAGCGCTCTTAACCTAAGTTTATACACGCTTAAAACCTTTACTATCTGTTCCAACGGGAGATCTCCCAAGCCCTTACCATGCTCCGGAGACTCTATAATGACCTCATGTGCTCCCACACCGCTCATACGATCATATAACCCAATGCCCTCTCTCTCTATCTTACCCTCAAGCTTAAGAGCAGGATATTTATTGGGTATAACCCTAACGCTCCACCCGGGTTTATTGGGCTCCGTACCTTCCTCGCGAATGGCAAAGATCTCCGGGGGAGTTTTATCCTCATTCCCAGGGCAGAAGGGACATTCCCCTTCTTCCTTCTTTTCCTCAGAGAGAACCGAAAAATCATGCGGTCGCTTTGCCCTCTCAGTGGATATAATAACCCACGTGCCCTTTAACGGATCATGCCTGAGCTCCGGCAAATTAACCACCCCTTTTAAAATATTAACATATATGCTATCATCAGAAAAGCCTTATCACCAAAAAGAAAATACAAAGGGGAGAAAAAAAATGAAAGGTGCAAGAGTACTTTTAGAGATGCTAAAAAGATATGATGTAAAACACATTTTTGGTCTACCGGGTGAGACAACGATACCTCTGTATGTTGAATGGAGTAAATTCCCTGAGATAAAGCATGTTCTCACGAGAGATGAAAGAAGCGCATCCTTTATGGCAGATGCTTATGCCAAAGTAAGCCTTAAGCCAGGAATATGCGAATCTCCAAGCGTTGGAGCTACACATGTAGTTCCAGGAATAGCTGAAGCTTATAAATCATCCGTGCCGCTAATAGTATTCACGACCGATGTACCCCTGCATCTCGAGAAGAAAAACATGCTAACGGGCTTTGAGCAAACTCCTCTTTTCACCTCCATAACCAAGGAAAGCTTAACTATATTAAAAGCATCAGAAATTCCATTTATTCTAAGACGAGCATTCAGAATGGCAACGACTGGCAGGCCGGGACCCGTGCATATAAGGGTTCCACAGAACGTGCTGGAAGAAGAGATAACATCAGCAGATCTGAGAGTTCAAAAGGAGTTTTCAAAGTATCCTGGGCATCGCCCAATAGCGGATAAAGGGGAAATTAAGAAGGCCGTTAAGCTATTGCTTAAAAGCGAAAAACCATTAATTATATGCGGTCAGGGAGTCTTATACTCCCAAGCTTGGGAGGAAATAAAGGAGCTCGCGGAGCTCCTTGCAATACCTGTGGGAACTACCATTTCAGGAAAGGGAAGCTTCCCTGAAAGACATCCCCTATCAATAGGTGTGATAGGAATCAGAGGAGGCACTATCGTATCAAATAAAGTGGTAGAAGAATCGGATCTCATCTTCTATGTCGGATGCAATACCGATTACGTCACAACAGATGGATGGAAACTACCATCAGCAGATTCTGATAAGGCGATAATTCACCTGGATATAAGCGAAGCAGAGGTCTCCAATAACTATATCACAACATCCGTTCTTATCGGAGATGCCAAAGCAACACTGAAAGAAATGATAAAAGTAATTAAGGATGAAATATCTCAACAAATAGATTTCCTAAATTCACCAAGGATAAAGGCTTTAAATAAGAGCCTCAATGAATATAGAGAAGCACTGAGAGAAGGAAAAAGTCATTCCAAGATGTGTCCATTAGAAGTTATAGAAACGCTAAATGAACTTCTCTCAGAAAGGGAATACATATTAGCAATAGATCCTGGTATAAGCGCCATCTACACATCCGCATTTTTTAAAGCGGATAAACCTGGTAGAAGATTTCTCTTCAATTTCTCCCTTGGAGCCTTAGGATATGCCATACCAGCATCTATAGGAGCACATTATGCAAACCCAGAAATTCCAATAATAGCACTAACCGGGGATGGAAGCTTTGGTTTTACAGCCGGAGAGCTTGAAACCATAGCGAGAACCGAGGGAAATATAAAAATAATCCTGTTTAACAACGATAGTTTCGGCTGGATAAGGGCAACGATAAAGCTCCTCCAAAATGCCTCTCCCTTTGCCACCGACTTTAAAAAGGTAGATCACGCAAAAGTAGCTGAGGGTTTTGGTTTAAGATCGTATAAAATCGAGAAAATCAACGATTTAAGAATACTACTTAAAGAAGAACTCACAAGAAATAGCCCAAGTTTCATAGAGCTTAATGTTGATCCTGAAGACGAGCTTATTCCACCGGTTCCCTCATGGTTAAAAATAGCCAAAGAGAAGAAACTGGCACACATAGGATAAGAAATATGGTGTATAATATTTCACATGAGGAACATAATCACTCTAACCATCACCATAATACTCTTAGTTTGCACAGTATTTTCTTGGTACTTTCTTCTTCCTCTTTACCTTAAAAGCTTAGGCGCTTCAGATAAGGCCATAAGCGTACTTTATTTTCTCTTTAACCTCGCCTTCTACATAGGTCAAATTCCTGGGGGCTTCCTCACAGACAGGATAGGAAGAAAGCCCATAGTCGTGGGAACCACCTTGTTATACGCATTAGCCGGATACGGGATGGCTTTCTCCTCAAGCTGGATCGGCGTTTCGATCTTTTACATAATAAATGCGCTCTCAAGTTCCATTCAAATGCCAGCCATCTTAGCCCTCGTCTTCGAATCGCAGGAAAAGAAGGGAACATCCTTTGGCATGACAAGCTTCTCTTTTAACCTTGGAATAGCAATAGGACCATTTATAGGAGCAATGCTACTCGAAAGAATAGGAATAAAGGGATTATTAACTATCTACTCTATTGCAGCTTTATCGATGGGAGTAGCACGTTGGATCTTTTTAGAGGAAACCTTAAGAGCGACAGGGCATGAACATGGCTCTCTTAAGGATTTACGGATGAATAGAACGAGGCTACTAACCATAATAGGAGGCACTCTCTTCTTTATGAGCTTATCCCTTACCTTAAACGGACCATACATATCCCTTTTTCAGAAGGAAGGTCTCGGTCTATCCGAACCTGAGATAAACATCATTTTCTCAAAGGCGGGTATAATATCTGCAATCGGCGTGCTCATATTTGGCAAAATAGCTGATAGAATAGATCCAGCAAAATCGTGGGCAATTTCTTCTCTCTTACACCCCTTGCTTCTGCTTGGATGGGCTCTGCTTAAGGGCTGTCTTCCCCTGCTTTTCATCTCTATACTCTTAGCAGAAATATGTTATGTGGTTTATCCAATATTCGTCTCAACGATATTCTCAGAAAGCTCAAGAGGAAGGGGACTGGGGATCTTTGGATTTATAACAGGAAGTATAGGTTCCCTCTCTCCTCTATTGGTAAACGCCTTAAGTGGAATCACGGAATTTTTCACGCCATTTCTCTTAGCCTTAGGTTTTGGGGCGGGGGCTTTTGGGATTATAATAAAGGTAGGAGGTGAAAGAAGAGCATGAGTAAAAGCAGAAAAATTGCACTCTTTTCAATTTATAGCGCGCTTGTGTGCGTTGCAACATTCATACACGTTCCAGTTCCAGGATTTAGGATCTACTTTAACCTCGGTGAGGGAGCGATATATACCATAGCCATCCTTTTTGGCGCCTTTGCAGGGGGAATAGCTGGTGGGCTGGGATCGGCATTAGCAGATCTTCTTTTAGGTTATCCTCTTTGGGCACCGTTTACCCTTATAATCAAGGGGACCGAGGGATTCATCGTTGGAAAGCTGGCACGCCATAATAAACCTCTTGCCTTAACCATTGGTGCGGCTATAATGATAAGCGGATACGCTATCTCCGCAGGTCTCCTTTACGGATGGGGAGCTGCTCCCGTGGAAGCGATTACCGATATAACCCAATGCTCGGTTGGGGTTCTCATAGCTGTCCCGCTGGTCAGAGTGCTCCAAAAGAGCGTTATTGAAAAGGTCGAGAAAAGTTAAGATTCATCTATTAAAACCCCAACAACCTTATGCCCATCAAGATAAGCGGAGAATATTCCCTCATATATCCGGAGAGAGGGATGTTCTCCGCGCTTATATTCATGCGAATCAAACCAGGTTCTGTTAAAGATGTTTCCCTCCATACCCACAAATATAGGTAAATATAGTATTCCATCGAGCTCAAGATCAGCAAAAAAGTGCGTACCATATGAAAGCTCAGGCGTAAAACCCTTTTCCATCACCCCTATCTCAACTATCATGCCACAGTTTGATACCTCGCTGTATTCGACAGGGACTCCTTGCCGGGGGTTGGAAGTCCCCCACCTCCCTGGACCTATGAGAATAAACTTCTCACCCTCAAGAGCTTTATTTATCCTCCCTATTTCACGCGCTACCTTATGTGGATCGAATTTTTCCACGTACATCCAGGGATCGACGTAAACCAAGTAGCGAACTTTTTCTACCACACCATTAGTCAGCATTCTATTTCCCCGAAGTATAAGCCTCTCCTCAGGTATATTTTTAGGCACCGTGACCGGCCTATGGGATTCATAGCTCGAAAGAGGACGAAGCTGAACCAGCGCAAAAAAGCTTTCTACGGGCTCAGATGCAAACTCAACATCAACGGGGATACCCATTTCTTTCTCAAAGAGCTTGAAGAGAAAGCCCATAAGCTCGAAAAACTCCGGATGAGTGCTTGGGAAACCGTCAAAAGTGAAAATTATCTTGCCCTCCTTATGGGACGAATAGGGTGTTATCATATCCTCCGAATAAATGCTTGCAAGCCTGCTAAAATTTCTATGATACTTTATCAAATCCTTCCTCGAGTTTATATTATAGGATTTAAATCCTCCACCCTCGAGATCAAGTAAATCAAAGGTCTCCTGAGAATATCTCATTATTTCAGTTGGATCATTTCCCTCAGGCCTCAAGCTTAGGTTAGTCAGAGAAAATATACGAGCGTAATTTCTACCCGTACATCTCGTACCTAACCCAAAGACGACCCTAACCATCCCATCTTCAACCCTAATCCTTTCTGTCCACCTGCGATAATTTCTCGAAAATCCCACTCCAGCTATCTCTGGATAGAACTCACCTCCCCGTCTCTTTCCAATCAGCTGTTGAACTATTATCCCCATGCTCTCCCCTTCTAAGGAGTGCTTCTTCCTATATTCGAGAGCTACAGGACCATATGTGCTTGCGTAAACTTTCTTTATAGCACAGAGAAGCTCCCTTACTCTCTCTTCAAGGTCTCCCCTATTAGACACGAAGAGCGTCAGATATTTTCCCGCAAAGGAGTACTTTATACTATCCTCAAGAAGCGAGGAAGATCTAACCGCGAGAGGATAATCCATCTCGCAAAGCCATCTTCTCAAATCTTCTATCACTGCTTCAGGAAAAGAAGCATTTAAAAAGCCTTCTTTATATCCTCCCAGTTACCCGTGAAAATAACATCAGCAAGATCGTTTCCTTCCATAAATTCGTCGAAGATCTCCGTCGTTATAAACCGGCTCGGAGGTATATAAATGGGCCATGGAGGGATCCCCTCCATCCCCTCAAGAACTCTCTTAGCGAAAATAAGTCCCTTAGCCTTACCTCCAACGCTTCCCTCGCCTATCAGATGACTCTTATCCTTAACGAGCTCCTTTGCATTTAAGGATAGATACCTTCGTAGCTTGATATTGCTTAGCAAACTATCCCCCCTCAATTATTAAAGCTGAATATAGGTGGGGGAATTCGCCCTCCTCTTTTTATGAACCTATCTACCTTTCCGATCTTAACTGGAACTATGGGAGCTTCTCCAAGCAGGCCTCCCCAGCATGCTCTTTCACCAACCCCTTTACCGGGAACAGGTATAAGCCTTACCGCAGTCGTTTTAGAATTTATAACACCTATAGCCATCTCATCAGCTATTATACAGGCTATGACTTCCTCAGGCGTATCACCTGGAATAGCTATCATATCAAGTCCTACCGAACACACGCAGGTCATCGCCTCCAATTTCTCAAGACCTATCGTTCCATCCAAGGCACATTTTGCCATTTCCGAATCCTCACTCACCGGGATAAAGGCCCCGCTTAATCCCCCAACAGAGGACGAAGCCATAACCCCGCCTTTTTTAACGGCATCGTTTAGAAGGGCCAGAGCAGCTGTAGTTCCCGGAAGACCACATCGCTCAATCCCCATAGCCTCTATGATTTGTGCTACGCTATCACCCGGATTTGGCGTAGGAGCCAAGGAGAGATCAACTATACCGAACGATATCCCAAGCCTCCTCGCAACCTCTCTTCCAAGAAGCTCTCCAGCAGCGGTAATCTTAAAAGCAACCCTCTTAATCTCGTTAGCGAGCGTTCTAAAGTCCACATCTTTTAAGCTCTCAACCACCGCTCTAACCACACCAGGACCACTAACTCCAACATTTATGCAGACATCTCCTTCCTGAGCACCGTGAAAGGCTCCCGCCATGAACGGATTATCTGAAGGAGCGTTTGCAAAAACTACGAACTTAGCCGCTCCTATACCATCCTTAGAAGAGGTAAGAAGCGCGGATCTCTTCATAACGCCAGCAGAAAGAAGAACCGCATCTATGTTTATGCCCGCTTTTGTAGAAGCAACGTTCAGGAAGGAACACACCCTTTCGGTCGATGAGAGCACATCTGGTATCACCGATATTAGCTTTCTCTCCCAATCGGTGATACCCTTCTCGACCAAGGCTCCATATCCCCCTATAAAATCAACTTCTACTTCCACAGCAGCCCGTTCAAGCGCTTTTCCAAGCTCAAGAAAATCCTCTTCTTTAAATCCGGCACTTATAAGAGAAACAGGACTAACGGAAATCCTTGAGTTCACTATGGGAATCCCAAATTCATCCTCAACCTCTCTTACCGTTGGAACGAGCCTTCTTGAAACCCTGACTATCTTCTCATATACTTTGTCTATAACCTCCTCAGGATCGCCTCCCCTACAGTCCAATAAGGATATTCCAAGCGTGATAGTCCTTATATCAAGATTTTCTCTTCTCACCATCTGAATGGTTTCCATTATCTCGTTTAAAGATACGAATCCTCTCTTCATGGTATCACCTCATACTCTGTGCATAGCTTTGAATATTTCCTCACGCTGAAGCCATATCTCGACTCCAAGCTCCTTCCCTCGCTTGAGGAGCGCATCTTTAAACTCCGAGAAACCGCTCTTAAGCTGAGAAATATTAACGATCATAGCCATAACAAATATTCCCTGCATGGTAGTCTGGCTTATATCCTCGATATTAACGTTATACTCCGCGAGTAATCCAGAAATACCCGCAACAATACCAACCTTATCCACACCTATAACCGTTATAACCGCCCTTGACAAGATAAAAGACCTCCCCTTTAAAGAAGATGCAGTCCCTTTATAATCTGAGAAGCTCTCTCAAAACTCTCCTCTAAGTCCACCTCGAGGAGAGCTATCTTGGCACCCCTATGTCCATATCTCGCTGAAAACAGCGATATAAGCTTATCTCCAAAAAGCTTGTGTCCTTTAGCTCCGAGAAACTGATGCCCCCTTATCATAACTCTTGCTCTAACGGAATCCAGAAACCACCCGAGCTCTTCCTCACTAAAAGCTCTGGTTCCCCCTCCTCGGGGCATATAATCCTCATCCAGCGGATCATTCCATAGAAGTTGGGGCTCTTCTCTCCCACGAGCTATCTCCTCAAGAGTAATAGGAGGTACGGTAGCTCCACCGTGAACCATAATGAGCTTTTCCGGAACATAGGCACAAATAGGCAACAGGTCATAAATTTTCTCAAGCTCAGCATACACCTCTGAGCTTTCAGGGCCAAGCTTCCAGTAAAGCTCAGAAAGAAAACCGTAAAACCTGTTCATGCCTCTATCTTCATGGTTACCCCGTAGTAGGATCAACCTCTCTCTCAATCGCTTCTTAAGCTCGAAAAGCTCCTCAAATACCTCAAGTCCTTCGGTCCCTCTATCTGCATAATCACCAAGGAAGACCATATAGTCTCCTTCTTCACGGAACTTCTCGAAAACGAAATTTAATATCTCCCTTAGTGAATCCTGCTCACCGTGTATATCCCCGATGACATAAAGCTTTCCAAATGGCGGAATAATTACAAGCTTACCAAAAACTCTCACACTATCTGGATTAAGAACGAGCCTTTCAGGAGGTTCTCTTTCTTCGATTAGAATTTGCTGTATTTCCCTAAGCAGCCCTTTCAAGCTCCCCATCGATTAAACCTCTCCTGAACTTTTCCTGCCATCTTCCGCATCTGTCTCCCCAACATGCAAGTGGATCTGAGCCTCTATATATGACCACAACCTCGCATCTATTAGGACACCCATCGCACTCAAACGATCTACTCTTAAAACTCTCCTCCACTATTTCAAATCCCCTAAAGGATGTCCTTGCCTTTTCTTCCTCCATATATCTTTTAGCCAGTATAGCCATCCCAAGAGCCCCCATGACATTGAAATACCTGGGAACGTAAACGGGCGATCTTAATTCCTTCTCAAAGGCTTTTCTTATTCCCTTGTTAGCCGCAACTCCTCCTTGAAAAACATAGGGTGGCTTGAGATCCTTTCCCTTCGCAACGTTGTTCAGATAGTTTCTAACGAGAGCCTCACACAATCCCGCTATAATATCTTCAACCGAATATCCCATCTGCTGTTTATGGATCATATCCGACTCAGCGAAAACCGTGCATCTTCCCGCTATTCTCACAGGATTCTCACTTCTTAACGCATACTCGCCAAAACGCTCTATCTCTATACCCAGCCTCTGCGCCTGATGATCAAGGAAGGAACCGGTTCCCGCAGCGCAGACGGTGTTCATCGCAAAGTCGACCACAACACCCTCTCTTATAATTATTATCTTTGAGTCCTGCCCTCCAATCTCAAAGACCGTCTTTACATCCGGAACCTCGTTAATAGCCGCAACTGCATGAGCGGTTATCTCATTCTTCACTATATCAGCACCGGTTATCACGCCAGCGAGGAAGCGAGCGCTTCCCGTTGTTCCAACACCACATATATCTGCACCATTGATGTCCCTCTGAACCAACTTAAGCCCTCTAAGCAAGGTATCTATGGGACGCCCTGCTGTCCTCAAGTAAATGGCAGAAACCACCTCATACCCTTCCGTCATAGCCACAAGATTCGTGCTAACGGAACCTATATCTATACCGAGATAAACCTTCATACTACCGCCCTCCCTCTCCTCCATTTGACAAGATCAGTGAAAGCCTCAAGACGGGTTATCAATCCAGCCTCAGCGGTATGTTCATCGACAACTATCCTCATTAGGGGCTTGTTAAGCTTTTTAGCCTCAAGCTCTATAAGTTTTCCAACCCAAGCATCCGTTCCACAACCGAAGGATGAAATATGTATAAGCCCTTCTATTTCAGGCTTGCGAAGCATTAAGAAAGCTGAGCCAACTACTCTATTGCTCTGACTCCAAAACAGAGGCTTGAATAGCACTCTCAAGGCATCGTTTATCTCATCTTCATCGAGCATTTCAGGAGTGATTACCCCGAATCCCATTTCCTTCAGTCGCTTTATTAGGGAATGACTTACATAATCATCGTAAATTATGTATGGGTATCCAACCACGCCTATAAAGAAACGGCCTTCCTTAATCCTATCTACCCGACCTAACCCTGACCTCTTGCCAAGAGCGATTTCTCGCGCTTCATCTGGTGGTAGCCCTTCCTTCATTAGATTTGAAACGAGCTTAGATGCACTCCTCGCTTTTCTATAAGCTTTGATCGTTCTAATAAAACTCGCCCCAAGTTCTCTCCCCACACTAAGATAGAAAGAAAACCTTCTTCGAAAACCGCCTAAAAAGGCATTAAGGGTAAAAACATCGCTCACCGAAACCCTGATTAAATCCGGAAGCCCTCTGAACTTGGGGCAGAGAGTTATCCGTTTCCACTTATCCACATTCATAAGTCGAGGAGCAAATATAGAATCAACGCTTTTGCTCAGATGAATCGCGTGCCCTATAGTAAGCTTTAGCGAAATGCAAGCTTCATTAATTCCCTCCCTAACGCCTTCATCCAAAATCAGCTTATTGGTTGGAGGAGAAACCTCCGCTTTTTCCCCCAGCTCTTCTAAAAAAACCTTCCACTCCGTTATAAAGGGCTCATAGTAGAGTCCACGCGGAATGCCGAACCTCAAGCTACAGCCCTCCTCTTTTTTCTCCTCATACTGAGGAGATCAATAAAAGCCTCCAAACGCGTTATAAGCCCGGCCTCCCCCGTGAACTCATCAAAAGAAAGGCTTAATATGGGAAAATCGAGCTCCTTACTGACTCTTTCAAGAATCCCCCTCGCCACTATTTCAGGCATACAGGAGAAAGGAAGGATGTGAACGACACCATCGAAGCCTCTCTCAAAGAACATAACCGCGTGAGCGACGCTTTCCCTACCATGCCCCCCCACGAACTCATTTAAATATGGTTTAGAATACTCCTCTATTTTCTCCTTGGTATCGTACCCTACTATCTGCTTAAGAGGAAAAGGTAATCCCGGGAAAATATTGTACTCTATAAACTCGGTCGTCCACACTGATCTTTCGATCTCAACTCCTCGTTCGTTGAGGAGTCTTTCCGTATTGAGATTAGAAAAAGGCTCAAGTACCGTATAAATTTCTCCTATAATTCCCACCTTAAGTGTCTCATCCCTCTCGGGCTCTACTTTTTCTATAAGGCTTTTCGCCTTTTCGAAAGCGATCTCAACTTCTTCGACCTCTCTGCTTTTATCTATAGCACTTAAGGCCTCCTTGAATATCCCATCTATACGAGAAGGATCCTTTACCCATGCTCTCTTTGTTAAGATAAGCGCTTCAAGCTCCTCAACGCTTTTAAGCTTCCTCCAAGCAAGTTTAAAACCCTTAACTACTCTTTTGAAAAACTCTCCCCAGGAAAGCTCCCCTTTCCATTTCTTAACTATTTCCCAAACCCTTTTAAAGCTCCCATAAGGCTTAACCGGAGGATCAAGCAATATAAAGTCAAAGCTATAGCCCAGCTCTTCCTTTAGTATCTTCTCATACATAACGCCGTAAAACCCATACCTACAGGGACCTATTCCTCCCGCAGTGATTATGGTATCGACTTTCCCTGTCTCAAGTGCCTCTATCAGATTTCCAAGCGTAAGCTTAAAAGGAAAGCAGGCAAATTCCGGGGCATGTTTAACGCCAAGATCAAGCGTCCTCTTAGTTAGAGGAGGAGGCTCGATAAACTCATGCCCCAGTATATCAAACACCGCTCTAAAACCTATATAGGTATATCCCATTCGAGGAAGAGTTAACTTCATCATTCCATCAGCATCTCCTTAAACCTTGAGAATATCAGATCAACTCTCTCAAGCAAACCCTTAAAATCGAAACACGATTCTATTTCCTCTCTACTTAAAACTGAGCTCACCTCGGGATCCGAAAGAAGCATTGACTTAAAGGCTTTCCCTTCCTTCCAAGATCTAAAAGAGCATCTTTGTACCATATCGTAAGCTCTGTCCCTCGGAACCCCCTTCGATAGGAGCTTCGTTAACACCTCACTTGAGAAAACCAGACCATTTGTCAAGTTGAGATTATCCCTCATCTTCTCGGGATGAACTTCAAGCCCTTCGATCACCCTTTTAAGAAGATTTAGCATATAAAAAAGGAGACTTGTGGTTTGAGACAATGAAAATCTCTCAACGGAAGAATGCGAAATGTCTCTCTCATGCCACAGAGCCACATTCTCAAAGCTCGGTGGGAGAAACCCCCTTAAAATACGGGATAGCCCACAAATTCTCTCACACAGTATAGGATTCCTTTTATGAGGCATGGCTGAAGATCCTCTCTGCCCCCTATAAAAGGGTTCATAAGCCTCACCAACCTCCGTTCTTTGAAGATGTCTTATCTCAAGCGCGAGTCTCTCACAGAAAGCTCCAAAAAGAGCCAAAACCGATATTAGAAAGGCATGTCTATCACGTGGAACTATCTGAGTTGAAACGGGCTCAACTTTCAGTCCAAGAGAGCAACAAACGTACTCCTCAACTTTCGGATCTATCATAGAATAAGTTCCAACCGCACCGGATATCTTCCCATAGGATATTTCCTCCTTAGCAAGCCTCAATCTATTTAGATTTCTCAAAAGCTCGCTACAGAAGGATAAAAGCTTTAAGCCAAAGGTTATCGGTTCAGCATGAACTCCATGGGTCCTACCCACCTCGAGGGTATCCTTATACTCCAAAGCCTTTCCAAGCAGGACTTCTTTCAGCTCTCGTGCCTTCTCTTCTATTTCCTCCAAAGCGCTCCTAAGAAGAACTGCATTCGCAGTATCTATAACATCTGAGGATGTTAAACCATAGTGAAGGTAAGGCGAAAGATCTTCACCAATACTTTCCTCAACAGATTTAAGAAAAGCTATAACCTCATGCCTATAAATGCGTTCGAGCTCCTCTATTCGGGAGAGATCAAAGGAGGCTTTTTCCCTCATCTTTGAGGGAACATCCTCAGGGAAAACCCCAATCTTTGCCCATCCTTCAACAACAAGAAGTTCTATCCTAAGCCATGTTTTGAACTTGTTCTCTTCAGACCAGATTTTCTCCATCTCGGGCAGGAGGTATCTCTTTATAATCTTATAACCCTCCCTTCATGGAAATCTAATCCCCTTATAGAGAAATCTTCCGGTAATATAACAAGATCAGGGCTCAAAAACCTCACTATCTCACTTAGATTTTCCTTGAATGGAAACACATAATCCACGAGATCTATATGTGAAAAAGCCTCCGCTTCCCTCTTCCCCCCTTTGAACGCAACTCCGAGGAGCTCTACCATCCTTCTTGCCTTGCTTAAAAAGCTCAGCGTTTCAATTATACCCCTTTTTCCCTCCCATATTAAAAGCGCCTTAGTTCCATCAAAAGATTCCATTATCTTCTTCAGGTTCCACCTCGTCGTAAACCTATTAGTTGGTGGGAAAGGCTTCTTTAGCTCCTCAAGATACTTTCTCCTTATTTCAATAAAAATCGCGTTATACTCATCGCTTCTGTAATCCGGATATGTATAGTCAAAAGGGAGAAATCTCCCACTCCTGAACCTCAGGGTAACTTCCGCATATATTCCTTCACCGAGATAAATCCTATGTGCCTGATCTTTGGTTGTAGCGAGGACGAGCTTCCCTCCGGATATGTATCCTGGATCAAGATTAATCCTCCTCCTACCGGGACCCTCCATACGATTCGTTACTCTCTTTATGTGAGCTATCTGCTCTGGAGATATAAGGGGAGAAAAGGAAATAAAGATTCTCTTGACCTCATCACCAAGCTCATCCGCGTAATAATTAGTCCATTTAAAATCCATCTCCCCGCTCTCATAATCTATCTCACCAAACTCCATAGAGAGCTCCTCTTTAATACTCTCATATTCACTCCTATCCCCGTAAAGAACGCCCATGAAAAGCTTTACAGGATACGGAGGATATTCTTTCCCCAAAGCAATCACCCTTTTATTCCAAACTTTCTAAGCTTATATTGAAGGGTCTGTCGAGGTATACCAAGTATCTTAGCCGCTTTCGTTATATTTCCACCACACGAGCTTAAAGCTTCCTCAATTATCTCCTTCTCTCTCCTCTGCAGTGCTTCCTTAAGCGTAAGCCTTTCTCCCCAAAAACCATTAAATCCACGATCGCCCTCGATAACGAGCCTCCTCAGAAAATCAATAAGGTCATGAAAGTTCCTATCCCACCTCATCTCCCTTAAGCGATTTAAAAGAGCTTCCCTTAGCTCGATCCCTTCAGCCTTAAGAAGTAAAAATCTTTCCGCTTCTTCCCACCTATCAGATATAGGTGGAAGATATACAATGCCCTCAAACTTTTCCTTAAATGGGAAGGGATAATGCGAAGGAGGAATCCTTGAAGTAACGACCGCTTTATGCTTCAAAAACATCTCATACAATCTTTCTCTCTTCTCCTCTGAGAAGGACTCGAGATTCTCAACGAATATTATATCCTCGCTTCTTAAAGAATCTGGGATTACTCCATCGAGAAAGAAAACGTTATCTACTCCTGAAACTATGGTAACACCAAGGTGTGTTTTCCCAACACCTGGAGGTCCCCATATAAAAACGCTACCCCTCTTCAGAGCCTCAGTGGCTTCCCCCAACCCTCTCTTGGAAATCTCACCAAGCTCAAGCCACTCTCCCATTTCCGGAGTTCCCCTCATGGGTCTGGGGAAAACTATTTCCATCGCACCAATTACCTCATTTCCTATTTTAACCGGCACCGCCGTTCTTTTTAAGGCTAACCTCCTACCGGATTGCCCCCTTAAGATCTCCTTTCTTTCCACAATATTACCACTTTTAACGCTCTGAACAATCGAAAGGTTCTCATATTCCGCTCCGAAAATTTCCCTAATGTTCTTCACCTGAGAAAAGCGAATCCCAAAGATATTCTCAAATGATGGATTACTGAAAAGCACTTTTCCATCTCTATCAATACACCAAAATCCCTCCTCTAAGAGCTCAAAAAGTTTTTCAAAACCTCTTTGAAGAGCGGCAAGCCGAACGGCTTTTGAGATAACTTCTTCGAGATTCGTGATGTCCTCCCATACAAAGGCTCCACCTCCACATTCTCCCTCTCTTAATGGTATTAAAACCCCGCTCCAGACTTTACCCGAAAACGAGGCTTGAATTTCCTCCCTTTTGGGGCTCCTCAAAAAATCCCTTATCTTCTGGCCATGCCATTCCTTCGCTTCTTCATCGCTCAGCAACTCCTTAAAAGAGGGATTCATATAGAGAAAATCACCAGCTTTATTGAATAAGCCCAGTGCAAGTGGAATTTCCTCTAAAAGAGGAGTGAGGAAAGAGGCAGACAAAACTCGCCTTCCACCTATAGCCTCAAGGAGCTCACCATTACTCCAAAAACCAAATAGCTCTCCATCGCTCCTAAGAACGGGAATTTTCGTTTCGCCTCTATCCGCTAACATCGGAAGAAATTGCTTAGCATCCTCAGAATCGCTTAGGAAAGGTGCTATCACATCTTCACCTAATGGGCGATCTATATCCCTCAAATCGCCTCCCGTCAAGCCCACCATCTTCTCCTTAAGGAGAACACCTCGAAGTCGCCCATCCTTGTCCACGACTGGGATGAAGTCAACCATATATCTATAAAATAAGCGCAGCAATTCACGCATCGTTATTCTTCTCAAATAATATCACCCCATCCCTATGCTCACTTTTTGGCACTTAAAGATTATATCATCTTCTCTATACTTTTCAAGCTTGCTCTTAAGGAGTTCGCCGCTTCACCTCCGTGTTCGAGGAAGGATATCCCTTCTATCATAGCTTTGGGCACAGCCTCATCATATGGAACCTCAGCCAGTATTGGTATATCATGTCCATTGGCGAAAAACCTTATAGATGAGGAAACCTCATCTGACAAACCAATCTTATTCAGAATGAGAGCAACTTTTACCCCAAAATGAGAGGCTTGAGAGTAAACCCTCTGAAGATCATGCAGTGCAGATAAGGTAGGCTCAACCACCGCTATGGCGAGATCCACACCCGTTAGCGAAGCTATGACCGGACACCCCATTCCCGGAGGGCCATCTACAAGAATAAGATCTTTTCCGTATCTTTTAGCCAGATCTCGGGCGAGATTTCTCTCTTCCGTAACGAGCTTCCCGCTGTTTCCCTCCCCTGGATCCAGTCTTGCAAACACGAAAGGTCCCCATCTCGTTTCAGCCCACCCTATTTCTCCAGATCTTACCTCCCGCATTTCTATGGCGCTTTTCGGACAGACGAAGGCACACACCCCGCATCCCTCACACCTTATAAAGTCAACCTCGCCATCATCTATCGCAGAGAACCTGCAATACTTAGTGCAGACACCACATTTATCGCAAATCTCACGATCTACGAAAGCCTTTTTGCCTCCCGTGAAAGCTCTTTTCTCCTTAGCCTCAGGATCAAGCAAAATAAGCATATTTGGAGCATCCACATCAGCATCGACAAGCACCACTCTATCCCTAAAGGCAGTAGCTAAAGAAGCAGTTATAGAGGTTTTTCCAGTCCCCCCTTTACCACTTAAAACGACTATCTCTTTAAGCATCTTTTCCTCACCGCCTCAAAAAGCCCAAGAAATTTTCCCCTCATTTCTGGAAAAAGCTCCACCCAGGTTTCTCCACGCGCATAAGCCGAGGCTAATCTCATACTATAGGGAATTCTCATGAGAATATCTATACCCTCGTCCTTACAATAGCGTTCAACCCTATCGTCTCCCAATCCATGCTTGTTTATAACCACTCCAAATGGAATCCCAAGCTTCCTAACAACACCCACAGCCAGCTTAAGATCACTAAAACCGAACGGAGTTGGTTCAGTAACGAGAATAGCGAAATCCGAATCTATAACAGCTTCAACCATCGGGCAGGTATTGCCGGGCGGAGAATCTATCACGATCGTGCCGTCCTCAGCTTTTTCCTTAAGAGCGGATATAACAACCGGCGCAAGCGATTCCCCATAATTAAGCCTACCCTCCCAAAAATCCATGTCCCCCACACGCGCATATCGCAAAATCCCAATAGGCCTATCTACTTCAGATATAGCTCCTCTATCACAGACTATCGAGCATCCCCCACAGCTATGACAGAGGTGAGAAAAAAAGATCACCTTATCTCTTAGCTTAGCCAGAGCATTATAATTGCAAAATTCAACGCACTTACCGCAAAGATCACACTTAGAACTATCTATAGCGGGTGTCTTCACGAAAACGGTTTCCTCCAGATTCCAATGAGGCTTAAAAAAGATGTGGAGGTTTGGTGCCTCCACATCACAATCAAGAACGGTATCAACGCTCGCAGAAACGGCAAGGTTAAGTGCAACGCTGGTCTTGCCAGTCCCTCCCTTACCGCTCGCTATAGCTATCTTCAAGGCTCTTCACCCTTCTTGAGATACTCAAGCTCCCTTTTAAGAGCGGAGAGCTGAGCCTCCAAGGCGCTTATCATCGCCTCAAGCTGCGCTATCCTCATAGCTCTCCAATCAAATCCGGGACCCCAACCTCCGAATCCAAAAGCATACGGGGGATACCCTCCAAACCATCCTCCAAACTGGGCAAATGGAGCTCCTCCCCAACCTCCAGCGAAAGCCCCAAATCCGCCAGATGGACCCGCGCCCGCCTGAGCTTCCCATCTATTTAACTCCCCTCTCTTAAACTTTTCTATTGCTTCTTTTACCGTTCCTCCAGAAACCGTGAAAAGCTCCACGCCGGCGGAGCCGAGAGTCTGAGATGCCCAGGGGCCAAAATGTCCGCTTATAACCGCGTTAACTCCCCTACTCAAGACGAACTGAGCTGCTTGAATGCCAGCTCCCCCAGGAGAGTTAACAGCAGGATTAGGAACCGCCTCATACCAACCAGTTTCAAGATCATAAATCACAAAATAGGGTGCCCTTCCAAAGCGGGGCTCCACCTGAGACTCCAATGTCCCTTCAACGGCACTTATAGCTATCCTCATCTACGCCACCCCCTACTTGAGAATAATTATCACATTAAAGATTTTAGCATCTTAAAAGGAAGAAATCAAGCTACTCATCTACGCTTCGTTTTGGAGTCCAAGAAGGACACCCATCTGTTCCTCTGACTGAGATCTCTCTTAATCTACATGTGCCATATCCAAACCCCAGGCTATCGTCTCCCCAGGGTACATCCTCAGGTACAAAATATTTACAGGTCGCACATCTCCTCCTCACGCTTATAGCCATGACTGATTACCCCCTCCAAATCCATTACTGCATAAAACATTTTATCACCCTCCTCAAAAAGTGCAAAATTCCTATAGGCATAGTATAATAATCTTAAAAGGAGGGATATGCTTGAGATTCGTTAACCGAGAGCGAGAGCTCAAGTTTTTAAAAGCTTACCTAAACACAGAACCAAACGCAATAACTTTCATCTACGGACCTAAATCAAGCGGGAAAAGCGTCCTCATGAGGGAAGTCATCAAATCTCTCCCTAAAAAGGAGTTTTCCATCTTCTGGTTCGACCTGAGAGAAACGCTTATATCCTCATACGACAGCGTCATCGACCTCTTCTTTCTGGAAGAGGAACTCGAAGGCGGGAAAGAACTCGATCTTAACCTTGAAGCTGGAATTTTCAACTTCATCAGGATCAAAAGCGCGATTAAAAGAGAAATAAAGGATAAAAGGCTTGATCCCTTCCGCTATATGGCTGCAAGGTTAAGAAAGTTTAAAGGCAAAAAAGTCATCATTTTTGATGAACTGCAGAAGCTGAAAGAGGTTTACCTAAATTCGCCTGTGAATCAGAGACCATTAATAAATGAGCTATTTAATTTCTTCGTTCGCCTGACAAAGGTCGAGCATCTCTCGCACGTATTCGTTTTAAGCTCGGATACCTTCTTCATAGAAGAAATCTACGCTAACTCCTCCTTAGCAAAATGCTCTAAATACTACCTCGTCGATGACCCCGAGGAAAAACCCGTAAGAAAATACCTAAAAGAAGAAGGGTTCACTCCTAAAGAAACAGATTACATAATAAAGCACGCAGGAACTCTGCTCTGGGCAATAAACCAAGTAATAGAAGATAAAAAAAGCGGAGTTTCTATTAGGGAAAGTGTCGAAGCGCTGATTAAAGACTCATGGGCTAAAATATCCCTCTTTCTGGATTCCCAGCCAAAAGACAAAAGAGAAGAATACCAAAAAATCCTTTCAGACCTACTCTCAGGAGAAAAAATCCTAAACCCCGATCTCTACAACCTCAAACTCGTTAAAGAACTATTTAAAAGGGAATTCATCTTCTTCAACCCCCTTGAAAAAAGCATAAGATTAAGATCCAAAATAGAAGAACACGCCGTAAGGAGGATACTTAAATGAAATTCTGGAATAGAGAAAAAGAAATAAAATGGCTTAAAAAATACCTACAAACCGAACCTAACGCAATACTATTCATATACGGACCTAAATCAAGCGGGAAAAGCACACT
>JAGHDO010000034.1 GCA_021159885.1 Synergistota bacterium
AAACATAAAAACAGACAACCTTATATCCTTTCTACTTATTAACAAAACCCTAAAATGTCTCTTAGGGCTTCTTTAAGGAGGGATAGTAAAGATAGGTCTTTTCCCCTTTAGGACGATCTTCATAGAAAGCAATGTTAAACCCCAGAGATTTAAAAAGAGAAATGCAATTTATAGCGCTATCTACTGTAAAAGTCCCCTCTTTCAAGCTAATAAACGCTTTATCCTTTCCTTTCTTTGAGAGATCAATAAACGACTCACACATAGAACATATAGAGCCGCTCTCCTCATAAGGAAGGAGCTTCTCTTTCTCACTCTCTCCACATACAACACAGTGCTCCTCATACGGCACAAGTCCCAAAGGTCTCCCGAAAAGAAGCTCATAGCCATCTTCGTCCTCCAGAACTTCCTTAAATCTTTCCGCTTTCTTATCGGATAGTCTCTTGAAAAGCCCTTCAACTGCACTGTAGAAATCTTCTTTAAAGTGCTTGTATGTAAGAGGTTCCCACTCCAAAGCTATATATATCTGCCCTTTTAAAGCTTCAAGAATGATTCTTGATACCTTCTTGCGTATATTGCAGAGTTTGCTTTCGGCAGAAAACGGAGCTAAGATCCAGAATAATCCCCCACCGATATAAAGGATATTAGTTTCCTTCAGGTTAAGCTCTTTTACTATGTATCTTGCAACTACCTCCATTAAAAGCCAAAGAAAAAGGGAGCGACCTTTCAAGCTCTTAGCCGCTCCTTTGGAAGGAATATCAAATATAAAGCTCTGTATTCCCGAGAGATCTCCTCCAACGAGGAGGAAATCTTTTTCCTCCATGATATCTTCCTCTGAACTCTCACCGGTAAGATAAGTCTTTATCTCCTCCAGCTTCTTCTCCCACGAAGATTCCCCTTCTCTCTGAATCTCATGCCAGTAGCAGACCGCTATGGCAGATGTGGTTCTTAAGTGATCATAAAGCGATATGTCAGGTTTCGCCTTCTCTACCTGAGCTGGAACTGCCCAGAGAAAATCCCCAAGAAGCCATAATAGATCTGCCTCACTTTCTATTTTTCCAAGCTCCTTTTCAAACTCTTCCTCAAGCTTAGCGTAATCAACGCTAATTTCATCTTTATTTCTGGGAAAGATCACTTCTTCATCAAGGGAAAGTTTAGCTAAAGGATAATAACACTTTTCTTCGACTTCTGAGGAATATATCTCTGAAAAGATGCTAAGCAAAGGCTCCTCGGTATATCTTCCGCGCGAAGCTCCTTCCTCCTCAGGCCTTCTTTCTCCTGAAGAAAGCCAGTCAGACACCTGAAGAACTTTCTGCCAGAAAGTTTTAGGCTTATGATGCCACAGAACAAGGTTTTCAAGCTCTCTCCATTCATCCTCAGAAAAGCCAAGATTCCTAAAGAAAGGAATTTCACCACGCACATTTTTTAACCACCAGGCAGAATACTTTGGATGAGCCCATCCAGTATTTAGAGAAGCATAATTATCTTTTATGTCTTTATATCTTTTCCCCCTCTCCACAAACTTACCGATATCATGAAGAAGAGCAGAAAAATAGAAAAGATCAAGCTTCATCTATCCTCATCTCCTTAAGCAACCTTCTTATAGCGTGGAGCTTAGCTCGGGAACGAATTCTTACCTCCCCCTTTAACGGATCATAAAAGACTATCTCCCTATCGGCAAGCTCCTTATACTTTCGCATATTCCCATCAAAAGGAATTACCTTAGCGGGTCCCTCAAGGAGTTTTTTCAGCAAGCGAATATACTCATCACGAATGGAACCCCTTACTTCCAACCCAGATAAGAAGATTAAAATCTTAGAATAAGCATCATCTATCAAGGAAGACACGCTTTCTTCAACGGATACACCAGCTCTCTTTTTCACTACAATCTGGTTTACCGCCCACAACAGAGGCCCAATACCATTCAGAACGCACTCTATTTCCTCGGTGCTAAATCCTTCTTCCAGTAAATAAGCCTTAACGATTTCCTCAGGCGGATCGTCAACCAGATAATACTCACTACTTTCGGAGAGAGAGGAGTTAGCGTATATTTCCTCTATGAAAAAGGTATCTGAACTTAAAACGAATACATGGGAGAGATGCTCCACCTTAGTTAAGCGAACAAAGAAATTGAAAAGTTCCTCTATAAAAGATTTCTGATTAACGGGAGAATTCAGATAGACATTCTTAAGCCTCTGAAGTTCATCAAAAACTATAAGTTTTCTCCCCTCCGCTTTTCGCAGAGCTTCTTCCATAAGATAAAAAGGATCCACTTTTCTATTCCTTATCTCCTCCCTGACGGTCTTTCTTACTCTAAAATAACTGAATATCCCAAATTCCAGTCCTTTTTCAACTTCCCTGGTTTCTGAAACACCCTCATCGGCAAAAAGCATGTCGACTATCCCATCATAGCCGGAAATTAGTCTCCCACGAAGGTCAAAATAAAAGGCGGTGAACCCACCGCCTTTCAAAAGATCCTCTATAACCTTTTTCATCAAAACGCTTTTCCCGCTTGATTTAGGACCATATACAAAAGTTATAGCGTTTGGCTCAGTCTCAAGATAAGCTTTAAGAAATCTAAGCTCCTCATCGCGATCAATAAATCTCATAATACCACCTCGAGGAAAATCATTTCCTTATTTATCAGTTTAGCATAACTTTAGCCTACTTATCAAGAACCATTTGTCAAAAACAAAGTCGCTGATTTCTATATGCTTAATTATAATAAGAGCGATAGGAAATAGGTCGGAAGATGATTAAAAAGCCCTTTTATGATGCCAAAGGAGGCGTTTAAGA
>JAGHDO010000035.1 GCA_021159885.1 Synergistota bacterium
ATTTATTGATATTGACATATATCGATTAAAAGTTATACTCTTTATAGAGGGGAGGTGGTTAAAATACACTACGAAACGGTGGCTAAATATTTCGGAGCACTATCACACCCTCTACGCATACAAATCATAGAAAAACTCATGAATGGAGATATGAGGCTATGTCAATTAGCAGAGGATCTCGGCGTTGAGAAGGGATATCTTTCACGGCACATCAATATCTTAAAAAAATTTCATCTCGTATCATCATACATAAAAGACGGAAAAACACATTATAGATTAGAATGCACGAAATCCATCGAGGTTATAGAAAAAATGAAAGATTTAGTAGAGCACAGGTATTCTGTGGTTTTAGATTCAATAAAGTCAGTTAGAGGAAGGAGATGACCATGATTGAAGCCAGAAGATGTGGAAAAGGCTTTAGGGAGTCCGGTATCAAGAAAGATTTTTAAGCTCATAACCGAGAAAAGGGATGATGGTACCAGTCTGTATGAAGACATTGTGAAGTATCTGAAAGGAGAGCAACTTCCCCTACTGAGGAAAATGAAAATTCTTCCCCTCGTTCCTTTTCTTAAACCAGCAATTCAGATCGCTACCGCTAATGACCCCGGTAAAATTCTTGAAATATTGGACAAGGAACCTTATACAGTACACGCGATAGAAACCGTCTTAGAAAGCATAGCGAGATATGGATTAAGGAAACCCCAAATATTCAGCGCCCCTCTACTAATCGTGTGGAACCTGACCAACGTATGTAACCTAAAGTGTGAGCACTGCTATCAGAGAGCAGCTCATCCCCTCCCAGATGAATTAAGCTTGGAAGAAAAGAAGCAAGCGATAGATAAGCTATGGGACGCTGGAACTTCCCTTATCGCATTTTCTGGAGGAGAACCTCTAATGGCACCAGAAGCTTTCAAAATATTCAAATACGCCCACGACAAAGGGTTTCATGTTTCAATAGCTACGAATGGAACGCTTCTTACCCCTGCAAATATAGAAAAACTGATAGAAGCCGGCGTTAATTACATAGAAGTGAGCTTAGACAGTATCCATCCAGATATCCACGACGCCTTTAGAGGCGTAAATGGTGCTTGGAAAAGAACAACAGAAGGTATTAAAAACGCGGTTAAATTGGGTAAAGGAGTTTTTACAGTTGGCCTGGCTACAACGGTTACACATATTAACTTCTCGGAATTCGAAGATATAATAAAGTTCGCATTTGAGGAGCTTGGTGTAGATAAATTTTTCGCGTTTAACTTCATACCCGTAGGCAGAGGCATAGATATGGCAACGTATGACCTTTCCCCAGAAGAAAGAGAAAAAATGATGAGCATAATGTATAAATACCTGAGCAAAGGATACAACGTATTTACCACTGCTCCGCAGTTTGGAAGAGTATGCAAAATGGGTACCAGTAATATATATGTCAGTAGCCATTACAGTGCATTCGATGGTGAAGCTGGCTCCTTAGCCGCCGAATACATAGGTGGATGTGGTGTTGGCAGGGCGTATGCCGCTATCCAACCTAACGGAGATCTTTCCCCTTGTGTCTTTATGCCTCAGGAAGAACTGAAATTCGGGAACATAATAAAAGATGATCTTAAAGATGTATGGGAAAACTCCCCCGTTTTAAAAGCCGTAAGAAACAGGGATGAATTCGAAGCCAATTGTGGTAAGTGCCCCTATAGGTATGTATGTGGAGGATGCAGAGCAAGAGCCTATGCATATTTCAAAAACCTCAAAGCTCCAGATCCAGGATGCTTGCTAAACAAAGCAGCTTGGAGCAGGATAAGAGAAGCTTCCATTTTAGAATCGGCGTAAGATCGGCGCAAGAGAGGAAAAGTTGCTTTGAAGGAAAAATATAAGGCAGAAGCCATAAGTAGGTTGATTTACAACGCAAGAAGCCAATATCAAGGGAGGTACAGGAATGAGCGAAGCAAAATTAAACCCCAAGTTTGCTCCATCGCAGGTAAGAGAGAAAGCAAAAACTCTTAAGGAAAAAATTGGAATGTGCACATTTCCCGTTGGCATCAAATTCATTTTACAAAAAGATGTCGCAATTATTGAGGACTTGCTAAAAAACGAGCATGTAGGAAGACTGAAGGGGTACAGATACTGCCAAGCAGTCATGGAGGCCAGACATGGCAGACATGTGCTTCTCGATAAGGAGGGTATATCATGCCCGGCAGCTGCTGCCGCATTTGGTTTCAAACCACTTCCAGAAGGATTAAAGAATGGAAAAGGGTTAGAGGGATTTTGATAGCATTGCGGACTATATTGAATATCTATCAATGAAAGCTATACCTAATTCAAGAAATAAGAATGCATATACCATGCTCAAGAAGAGAAGCGCTGAAAAAGTGCTAAAAGTTGATGTGTTTCAAATGGATCACGAAGAGAGATAAAACAGGATTTATCCGAAAGGTATGTATAGCAGAAAGAAGATGGAATTATGAGGTTCCCCAAATAGGTTCGATTGCTTGTAATAGTGGAGCTTCAAATTCGGAATATTTAACAGGACCTTAGGGCACATCTTATTTCACGTTTTGGTTTAAAAACTATCTCTCCATGACTCCCCATTCAGCCAGCATGAGGGGCTTATTGGGAAAAAGCAAGGTCAGCTTGTTATAAATTTGAGCTCCGTAAAGGCTGAACCCTATCCACTCTATGTATTCGTCCCCAGGGTAGTAAGCTTCAATTGTGTTTCATTCTTCCCTGGGATATGATTCATGATTGGGTTGAATTCTAAAGAGATCAATGATGTGTCTAAAGGCATCGACATACCTCTGGGGACCGTCAGGTTTTGCAGGGTCTCCGTAAACTCCTCGAGCTCATATGAGCTGACATCATCTTCTGTCTCTCCCCATCCTGGAAAGACTCCAAGATAGCATCCCGTCTGAGGAGGGATGACCTGCGCAGGGTGAGATAGCACTTCTTTACCCATAAAGTATACAGGGCTTATTCCTTCTTTGTAAGCTTTTAGTCATCATCGCTACAGAAAATTATTTCCTTTCTCTCCCTGAAAACCAGCCTTCTTTTTCCATTGCTTTCCTTGAAATCCCACTACTGGGACCATCGCCTCTTGCTACAAAAACTCCAGCACTTCTACCAACCGCTTCTGATATTTCTGCAACATCCTTATGAGTAAATCCCGGGCAGAGAAGTATTGACTGAATACCCTCCTCCTTAACAAGCTTTTTGCACACTTCAAGCGCTTGCTTTTGATCTCTCACTACTACTGCGAAAAACTTATAGCACTTGGGAGTTTCAATAACACATCTATGCTTCTCCGGGTCTGCATCAGGAGCATGGGAGAGGAACAATACCTTAAAAGACATGTTTATCACCTCCTATAATAATTGCCACCAGCCATGCGAAAGAAACCCTTTATCATCAGTAATAAACAATATTTCAGCAAATTCAAACCCGATAGCGTATCATTTGACGGCTTTCAGAAAAGCTTCAAGAGCTTCTACATCTTTCCCTCCCCTCACCTGCCTTGAGGAAAAATCAACTGTAGCCAATGGCTTCATTCCTGCAACTTCAGCCATCTCAATGAAAGCCCTCTTATAGCCACCTCTTCCAGAAGTAGCAAAAAACGCCACCTGCTTAAAGCGCTCACGAAAGTGTAGAAGATAAGCTCTCACGGGACTCGACATCCGACCTGCCCAAATCGGAGTTCCGATAATAACGAGGTCATAGTCAGCAGGATCATGCTTTGGCTCAGCTATGGACGGAATTTTTTTCTCACCGCCTCATATCCCGAGCGAAGAAAACCAAGGACTCCCTTTCTATTCACATTGTCTCTAATGATCTCAAGATCAGCTTGAAGTTCTCTGGCTATCTTCTTAGCCAGAGAAAGGGTAATCCCAGTTCTTGAATAAACCACTACAAGCGTTTTCACGGAACTCTACCTCCCACTATTAATTTTAACATTCACTCGTTGCCATCTTCCCTTCTGCTGCGTATTTGCCTGATAATTCCAGCTACTAAATTCATCCTCGGAACTCTCTTTATATAATCACCGTACGCTTCACCAAACTTCTTTATGTTTCTCTTTTCCTCCTCTATCATGGCAAAACACAATAGAGAGATTAAGATCGCACCAACAATCAAGCTGACCCAGTGCTGTGAAATAATAACCAGTGCGAAAACTATCAATATATGTCCTAAAAATCCGGGATGGCGAACAAAAGCATATGCACCAATCTCGATGAGATTTTCCTCCATGCGCCCTTTCTTCCGTGATTTGCTTGCCCACATTAGAAAAATAATACCAACAACTAAGATTATCCACCCTGCACATAGTAACCTAACTGAATTAAGAGAATTATAGAAAAGAACAGCAGACACTATTAGCACCCCATATAAAGTAATATACACTATGTGGCCAATCAAGTGGATAATGCTTTCCCTATACATGACTTCCATCCCTCCCATCTTTAGGCCTTATTCAACTTCCAAACGACATCAACCTTATCTGGCCCGTTCTCCCAATTCTCGAGAGCGAGTTTACCATCCACTCCCCCATATCCAGATAAACTCTGCAAAATTAGCATTAGAATAAAATAGGATATAAACCAGGAGCAAAGGGGCAAAAAGACTGAGGGTGCGAAAATCCATGGAGAGGTTATTAAATATGCGGTCTATACAAGAGCATCAACAGAAAATTAAGAATGAAAAAAATTATAGTTTTTCGGAAAAAGCATATGCTGAATCTTATAAAAGATGGAAGTGCAAAGCATCATAGTTACATACCTGCTGCTAAGTGAAGTGGAATTGCAAAGCTGTAAATCTAACAAGTCACAAATCATCCAGCTCAGTATTTAAGTCTTCTCTTTTAGCTTCTCCTATATATCCACGTGCTATCCTTTTTAACATAGCTGCTGTTCTTGGCCATTTTAACTTAAGGGCGTCAGCAATGTGCAGTTACATGCCATCCTTCACTTATGATTTATTCCCCCTTTATGATATTCTTTCTCACTTTATACGGCTATAATTTGAAATGTAGAACACTTAGTACTTTCACTCTTTATCAGCTATTCGTAAATCTCCTCCTCAATCTTTATACCAGCCTGGCTTAAAGCTTCCAGCACTTTGTCTTCGTATTCTGTAACCTGAATTTCCCCATTGCCTGCATGAATGGTAACTTCTATGCTGCACTGGTTAAACTTATTTTTTAGATAATTTACGATTCTAGCGATTGTAGAAATCTGTCCAACAGGAACCTTAAGTCTCAAACTTAGTTTTGAATATTTTTTCTTCCCAACTTCTTCGGGTCCTCTCCCTATTTCCCCAATCGGTGGAATCTCTTCTGTTCCTCTCGGTGGAGAACCCTCTACTTCCCCTTCTATATCTTTTACGCATTCCTCAGACCTGATAATTATCTCTTCGTCAGTTAAATTAATGATAGGGATTTCGTTTATATACTTGCATTTTATTTCATTCCCGCTAACATAACCAAGTCCAAACAACCCATTTCTGACCCCTTCTTTTATGCTTTCTATAAGCGCTTTCTTCGAGGCCAATCTGATCTCCCC
>JAGHDO010000036.1 GCA_021159885.1 Synergistota bacterium
TCTTTGAATTCCTGCATTTCATTTTTGAATTTTTCGGAGCTTTCTCTTATTTCTTTAATATTTTGTTTGGACCATTCTTCGAACTCTTTTGAGCTTTTTCTGATTTCCTGGATATTTTGCTTAGCCCATTCTTTGAATTCCTGCATTTCATCCTTAAACGCTCTCATTTCATCTTTGAACGCAAGCATCTCATCTTTAAAAGCCCTCATCTCATCCTTAAAGGCCCTCATCTCATCTTTAAAAAGCCTCATCTCGTTTTTGAATTCTCGCATCTCCCTTTTAAACTCTCTCATCTCCCTCTTAAGCAGGATCGTTTCCTGCATGTTGATCTCGGCCAGTTTTTCTAACCTCGCTATTCTTTCTTCATGTTCATCTATTTTGGCTTTTAATCCACCAATTCCCATACCATTTTTCCCCCTCTTATCTTATCTCGCATTCTATATTCATTTCTTTTCCCTTTCTCTCAACCGTCAGGGTAAGGCTCTCTCCCTCGGTTATCGATCTTATAGCGTTGTAGTAATCGGTTACCGTTCTTATCTCTATCCCGTTTATCTTCTTTATCACATCTCCCTTCCTCAATCCCATCTTTGAAAGTAAGTGCGTTCTGCTCAAATATCTGATAACAAAGCCATCCGGTTTTCCATCTTTAAAGTGAGGACCTATGAATATTCCCCTTAAGAATTTCTGTGGACTCATTAAAGCTTCATTTATAAGATCTCTGCTTATAATGATCTTTCCATCACTTGTTCGCCTTATTCCTGTGCTTTCTACTGGTCTTGGGGGTGGAGGTGGCGGCTTTCTAATGATTGTTTTCCTTTGAGGTGTTCTTGCTGAAGATCTGGAAGAAGAGCCTCCATACTTAAAGGATATCTCTGCTTTTTCTCCATTTCTTTCCAATATCACAAGATCCCTTTCTATCTTCACTACCTTGTATCCCATAACTTCATCTCCTATTCTAATCACCCTGACCTTTCCGCCATCGAGTATCATTGCCTCGCACTTCGCGCCGACGACTACTCCAAGAAGCTGGACATTAAGCCTCTTTATAACTTCCACCTTCTTTTCGGTAGTCTTAGCTTTCGGCTGAACCTGCTCCTTCCTTTCTTCAGGAATGCCAAATAGATTTCGTGCCAGGGTTCTCTTCCCCCGAAGATAGCTCTTTATGTCCTTTTTCTTTTCCGCCTTTTTCAAGCCTCCGCGCTCAACGATCTTTAAAAAGCTCTCCTCTTCCGCGAAAACCTTATCCACATAGTTTAAAAATAGATCAGATAACTTCATTCCCGTTAGAATCAATATCACGCAAAAAAGCAGATTTAGCAAAACTTTTCCCGCCTTCATCTTATATCACTCCTTAATATATAAAATCCCTCCCTGTCCTTCTTAAGAAACCTCAAAAACGAGGATAGCTTTTCTCTTATCCTTCCCGAGAGCTTCACTCTCAGGTCGTATTTTCCCCCTCCCTCTATTTCCCCCTTTATGAGGGCGTTGCTTCCTTTAAGAAAGACATCACTTATCTTGAACGATTTCCCCGCTCCTATCAGTATTCCTCTTCCCTCCTCGAACGGGATTATCGTTCCCGGCATATTAAGCGCGGATATGCTTCCATCCCTAAGCCTCAGCTCCATTTTCAGAGGTTTCTTAAAAAGCGATCCTAAGATTAACCTTGCCTGAAGCTCATCGGCGCTTAATCTAAACAGCCCAGTTTTAATGCTGAAGTTCCCGAAAAGAGCTCGCAGTTTCCACGGTATCACCTTCAGCTCCTTATATTCCACTTTTACCCCGCTTTTTTCAAGCTCCTTTAGCTTTCTGTCGATGACCCTCTCGTAGGGGAACCTTAAGAGGGTGAAGATCCCGAAGGAGATAAGCACTATGACCACGCTTAGTAAAATTATCTTCATCTTACTCAATACCCGCCACCACCATGCTGAGGGTTATCCTTCTCGGGTTTCCACTTGCCTTTATCTTGACATCTCTTATGCTGGCTATACCGCTTTTTTCAAGCTCCGCTAAATATCTAACCAGCTCCTCGTTTGTCAGGCTCTCAAGCTTCACCTCATATTTTTCCTTTCCAAGCGGTTTTATATAAACCAGCTTCTCCTTTATTCCGAGCTTTTGAGGGAGTGAGCTTAAGTAAGAAAAAAGACTTTCCGAGCTTTTCCTCTTGCTTGAAAGCTCCTCTTTAAGGGCTTTATATCTTTCTCCAAGGGCTATAAGCTGTTTTAATTCCTGTCTCTTTATCTCTATTTCCGTTTTAGCTTCCTTCAAGCGCTGAGATGCCGGGTAAATCCAGAAGTTAAAGATCAATATAAGAGCAATAATTATCCCGCCGTAAAGTAAGGCTTTCTTTTCCCTCTCTCCCATTATATCATCTCCTTGAGCTTTATTCCGAAGCTTACGCTCTTTCCGTCGGCGCTTACGCGCGCGTAGTTTATTTCAACGCTCTTAAAGCTCTTCTCCAACGCCTTTTTAAGCTTGTCTATATCCTCGAAGCTCTCCGCGGAGCCCTCAAGCTCGACTTCCTCTCCTCTTATGTGTATGTTATCAAGCCTCACATTTAAGCTTGCGGGTATGCTCCCGCTCACCCTTTCCAGAATTAAAAGCGGATGCGTTCCTTCCGCTGACCTTACCTTTATCTCCTTTTCAAGTTCCTCTATTTTCCTTCTCGCCTGCTTTAAGGGAACCACCACTTTTCCCTCACCGAAGTATCTTCTGTAGACTGAGGCGATTTCCCTCTCCAGCTTCTCTTTTTCGCTCATAACGCTTTTATAGTTTATAAGCCAGCCAGCTCCCCACGCAACGAGGAGGATTAAAGAGGCTATTAAAATCCTTTTAATCTCCCTTCCATGCTCTTCAATGAGCTTTTCCCAGCTTCCTCTCTCCTCAAGGAGATTTAATCGCGCGTATCTTTCGGGGTCTATTACCCCTAACGCTGCTCCTCTCGCTATCATCGTGGGATCA
>JAGHDO010000037.1 GCA_021159885.1 Synergistota bacterium
GAACCACGTATATATACCTTATCCTAAAAACGTTTATGCCAACCGCGTCAGCGGTTCTGGGATCTTCACCAACCGCCCTTAAGTTCATTCCCCATTTGGTTTTAAATATGAAGAACCAAGACAATGGAACTAAAGCATATGTCAGGTATACCAGAGGATCATGATAAAAAAGTATCTTACCGAGGATCGGTATATCTCCCAAGATGGGAACGGAAACGGGATTAAACTGGGGAGCGGTTTTGCCTATGAAACTTTGCCCATAGTATCCGCTTAAGCCCATGCCGAGCATTGTTAAAGCCAGCCCCGCGACTACCTGATTAACCCGCATCGTTACGGTCAAGAAAGCAAAGAGAAGCGCCATAACTCCCCCCGCTAACACCGCGGCAAGCACGCCAAACCAAACGGAGGAAGTAAAGTGAGAAATCATAAATCCAGTCAAAGCTCCTATGAGCATCAGACCCTCAAGCCCGAGATTAAGCACGCCTGAACGTTCAGCGAATATCTCACCAAGCGTAGCATAAAGGAGAGGCGTTCCAGCCCTGATCGCAGCCATAAATATCGCTTCAAGCAACGCTCATCACCTCACCAGCTTGATCTTGTACCTTATGATAACCTCTCCCACGAGAACACACGCAAATAAAATACCTTGAAATATGTAGCTTACCGATATCGGCATCTTCATAACTATCTGGAGTATCTCACACCCGACAAATATCCCTCCCATGAGAAACGCGACTATAACGGTAGCTATGGGATCTAACCTCGCGAGCCACGCAACTATGATCGCGGTATACCCATAGCCGACCGAGAAAGCGTGCTGAAGCCTGTGCTGAACGCCCATCATATATACCGCGCCTGCTACTCCCGCCAATCCTCCGCTCAAGGACATCGCAAAGATCATGTTTTTTCTAACGTCCATACCCGCATATCTCGCTGCGTCCTGATTATCCCCTATAACCCTTATCTCAAATCCCCACTTCGTGCGCTCTAAAAGAAACTTTAAAAGAAAAGCCAAAACGATAGGAAAGAATATTCCCGTGTGAACCTTTCCCCAGAGGCACGGAAGCCAAGCTGATTTTGGAAAGATAGCCGTCATAGGAAAGTTAAAACCGTGTGGATCTTTCCACGGACCGTAGACAAGATAATCAGCCCAAAGTATTCCTATATAGTTAAGCATAAGCGTCACCACTATCTCGTCTGCTCCGAGATATGCCCTCAACGCGCCGGGAATTGCTCCCCAAAACGCTCCCGCCAGAAACCCACCGAGAGTTATAAGAGGAATAAGGATAACAGCCGGAGCTTTGGGAAACCAAAATAAAGCCAGAAGCGTTGAAGCCATAGCACCGAGATAAAACTGCCCCTCTCCTCCTATATTCCATAGCTTCATTCTAAAAGCGATAATCAGTCCCAGCCCTATCGTAGCGAGAGGGACAAATTTTATAAAAGTTCCCTGAAGGCCAACGCTATTGGCAAACGCCCACCAAAACATTATCTTATAAGCGTTCATGGGATTCTTCCCATTAATAAACATGAAAAGAGCGAACAAAAGCAGAGTCATTAAAAACGAAGCAAGCATTACCCCCATCTCAAACGCCTTACTGCTATGAATTCTTGGTTCAAATTTGAGCCTCATCCTTATTCACCACTCCTGCCATGAGCAGTCCGATTTTATCCAAATATCCTTCATCTGCAGGAAAATCTCCATAAAGCTTCCCCTCATATATAACTTTGACCCTGTCAGAAAGGGTAAATATTTCCTCGAGATCTCCCGCTATAAGAAGAACCGCTGCACCTCTTGAAGCAGATTCCATTATCTTTTCATATACAAACTCAGTAGCACTTATATCAAGTCCCCTTGTAGGATGAAACGCGAGCAAAAACTTAACTTTCCCCTCAAGCTCCCGCGCAAGTATAAGTCTTTGCAGATTACCCCCCGATAGAAGCTTGACAGGTATATGCTTACCAGGAGCCTTAATATCATACTTTTCTATAAGCTCATCCGCAATCCTCTCGGCACAGGATAGATCTATAAACATTCCCCTCGATATAGGCGGATCTCTATAGCTTTTTAGTATCAGGTTTTCAACGAGGCTGAGGTTAGGAGCAACGCCAAACCTTTTTCTGTCATCCGGTATAAAGCCTTCTCCCTTCTCTATAAGATAGCCAGTTTCCTTATTTAAGACATTCTCGCCATCGAGAATGATCTTACCAGCTGAAGCTTTCCTTAAACCAGATAAGACCTCCGCAAGCTCCCTCTGACCGTTCCCCGCAACGCCGGCTATTCCGAGAATCTCTCCTTCCCTTATAGAAAACGATATACCTCTTAAAGCCTTTAAACCTTTATCGCTATAAGCCTCAAGATCCTTCACTTCAAGAACGACCTTTCCAGGAGTAACCTTCTCCCTGCGCTTAACGCGAAGAACAACATCTCTTCCCACCATCATCCTGGCAAGCTCTTCAGGAGAGGTGCCCTCTTTTCGTACTGTGTTTACTACCTTACCCTTTCTTAAAACCGTTATCCTGTCTGAAATGTCCATAACTTCATTTAGTTTGTGAGATATAAATATTATGGATTTTCCCTCCTCCTTAAGTTTTCGGAGAGTTTCAAAGAGAGACTCTGCTTCCTGAGGGGTCAAAACAGCAGTGGGTTCATCTAAAACAAGGATATCCACATCCCTGAAAAGAAGTTTTATTATCTCAACCCTTTGCATCTCGCCAACGGAGAGCTGCCAGACCTTAGCTTCCGGATCAACCGGAAGACCGTAAGCCTCCGAAAGCTCCTTTATCTTTTTCGCCACCTCTTTTATATGTGGTATATCCCTGCCCAGCCCAAGTATGATATTTTCAGCAACGGAAAAAGACGGAACAAGGGTAAAGTGCTGATGAACCATGCCTATTCCCAGTGAAAGAGCGGTTGCAGGAGAATCTATCTCCACCTTTTTTCCTTTTACCCATATCTCACCCGCATCCGGTTGATACAATCCGTAAAGAACATTCATTAACGTGGTTTTTCCTGCCCCGTTTTCGCCTAAAAGAGCATGAACCTCTCCCCACCGCAGGTCGAAATCAACACCATCATTGGCAACGATGCCAGGAAATCTCTTAACTATACCCTTAAGCTCAACCGCAAGGACAGGGGGAGGAGAACCTCCCCCCATAATTCCCCTTTTTTTCACTTCTTCGGTATCTCTCCCACTACTCCCTTAACGAAGTAGCTCATCTCAAGAAGCTCCTTATCGGTAGCGACCTTGCCCTTCGGAATCCTCAACCCACCCTTCTGATCATATATCGGTCCCGTAAACGGATGAAA
>JAGHDO010000038.1 GCA_021159885.1 Synergistota bacterium
TCCTTTATGGGAGAAGCTGGGGTTATGCTTATGGTATTTCTCGGAAACGCTGTGGTGATACTATTTGAGGGATTAATAGTCGGTATTCAGGCTTTGAGATTGAATCTTTATGAATTCTTTTCAAAGTTTTACATGGGAGAGGGAAGGCTCTTTAAGCCGCTTAGCTATAGAGATGTGGAGTTGGGATAGGAAAGGAGGGAAACGGTTTGCTTTTAATCCCCTTGCTTTTAACTGGTTCAGCTGTTCTGTTTACCCTCTATGCAGGGTTAACGATACGAAGAAGGAAGGATTACAAGGCATATGCTAAGAAAGTGCTTCTTTTTTCCTCAGTGGCTATTTTAGCCTCCGTAGTTTTACTTTTTCTTCTCCCCGTATCAGGGGCTTCCGCTGCCCCAGAGGAGTCAGCGATTTCAATACCTCGTAGTATAGATATAGCCGCTGGCTACATTGGTGCTGCGGTTGCAGTAGGGGCTGCTGCCATTGGAGCGGGTATAGCGGTTGCAGCTACAGGTAGCGCCATGATAGGAGTAATGGCTGAAAAGCCTGAGCTAATTGGCAGAGCAATGATCGTTGTGGCTCTTGCCGAGGGAATAGCAATATATGGTATGATAATTGCCATAATGATTCTTGCTAAGCTATGATTGGCAGAGCTTTCGTTCTCGGTAGTAAGGAGGCAGTCGTTGGTTTCCGATTAGCTGGGATTCGAGGAGAGGTTGTTGAAGACAGGGAGACCGCTTTAAAGTTGTTTAAGTGCCTCGTTTCCTCGGGGGATTATAGATTGCTTGTGATCACGGAAGGTATAGCGCGCTTTTTGAGAAATGAGATAGAGGAGATAAAATCGAGGAAGCTTTTTCCTCTTATTGTGGAGATTCCAGATAGGGGTGGTTTCAGGGAAAAGCCTTCCGATTTTCTGGAGAGGATGATAAGGGAAGCTTTAGGGCTTTCCTTAAAGGGGTGATATAGGATTGGAGGAAAGGGTTAGGCTTCTTAGGGAGGAAATACTGAAGGAAGCTGAGCTTGAGAAAAGGCGACTTTGGGAGGAGTTTGAAAGAAGAAAAGCAGAGGATTGGGAAAGATCAAGAAGCAGGGCGGAGAGAGAGACGATGAGAATGATGGAGGAGGTAGAGATGAAAGCGGAGGATATGGTTTCTCGCGAGATAGCTAACGCGATGTTTAATGCTCGAAAGATAATTCTTGAGGAGAGAGATGCAGTCTTGCGGGAAACCATGGAGAAGGCGAGACAGGAGATATTTAAGATTGTGGAGAGAAAAGACGAGTATAGGGAGAGAATGAGAAAACTTCTAAGAGAGTGTATAGATTATCTTGGAGGGAGTTTTGAAGTCGCGTCTAATCCGAGGGATGTTGACCTTATTAGAGAGCTTTCTCAGGAAATGAGTGTGAAGGCGAATATCCATCCCGATCTTGGAATATCGGGTGGGATCAAGGCATGGACGGGAAAAAAGGCGATAGATAATACTCTTAAAGGAAGATGGGAGAGAAGAAAGAGAGAGATGCAGATGGAGGTGTTAAAAGAGCTCTTTGAGTAGGAAATGGAAAGGCTTATAGGACATATAAGGTGGATAAGCGGACCTGTGGTTAAGGTTAAAACGGTAGAGGATGTTAAGATGCTCGAGATGGTTAGAGTTGGAGATATGGGATTGATAGGCGAGGTTATATCTGTTAGCGAGAAAGAGGCGGTAATTCAGGTTTATGAGGAAACAGAGGGACTACGCCTTGGGGAAGGAGTTTTTGGAACCGGTGAGCCTCTATCGATGACTCTTGGTCCGGGGCTTTTAGGTGGTATCTTCGATGGCATAGGAAGGCCACTCACGGCGATAAAGAAGGAGCTCGGGGATTTTATCCTGAGAGGAGCTAATCCTCCTTCGCTTTCCTTCGAAGACATGTGGAGGGTAAGGATTGAGGTAAAAAAGGGGGATTTTTTGAAGCCGGGAGATATAGTTGCTCGCATTAGGGAAACGCCTCTTATAGAGCATCGAATCATGTGTCCTCTCGGGGTAAGTGGAGTAGTAATTGAGACCAAGGAAAGCGGCGATTATACGATAAATGCGGTTATAGCGAGAGTAAAGGATGAAAAAGGTAGAATACATGAGATCAAGCTATTTCACCGCTGGCCTGTTCGAAAGCCGCGTCCCATTTTGAGAAGAATATCTCTTGATGAACCTCTTCTTACAGGTCAGAGGGTTTTGGATTTTCTTTTTCCTCTTGCTAAGGGAGGAACTGCTGCTATTCCAGGAGGGTTTGGAACGGGGAAGACGGTTACCCAGCATCAGCTTGCCAAGTGGGCCGATGCTGATGTGATAGTTTATATAGGTTGTGGAGAGAGAGGAAACGAGATGACTGAGGTGCTTGAGGATTTTCCAAAGCTTGTGGATCCTCAAAGTGGTCATTCTCTCATGGAAAGGATAGTTCTCATTGCTAATGTATCAAATATGCCGGTTTCCGCTCGCGAGGCTTCCATCTTTACCGGTATCACGATAGCCGAATATTTCAGGGATATGGGATACGATGTTGCGGTTATGGCTGACTCTACGTCGAGATGGGCAGAGGCTTTAAGAGAGATAGCGGGAAGGCTTGAGGAGATGCCGGCAGAGGAAGGTTTTCCTGCATATTTACCCACTCGCTTAGCGGAGTTTTATGAGAGGGCAGGTAGGGTAATAACCCTCGGTGGTAGGAAAGGTTCCGTCAGCATAATAGGGGCGGTTTCCCCACCGGGTGGTGACTTTTCTGAACCGGTGACCCAGCACACGCGTAGATTTATAAGATGCTTTTGGGCGCTCGATAAGGAGCTTGCCAGTGCGAGGCACTTTCCCTCGGTTAACTGGCTTAACAGCTATAGCGAATATTTTGAGGATCTTAAGGGGTGGTTCAGGCAAAAGGTTGCCGAGGATTTTCCAATATTAAGAGAGAGGGTTATGAACATTCTTCAGGAGGAGAGTAATCTTCAGAGAATAGCTCAGCTTGTGGGAGTGGGAGTTCTGCCAGAACCTCAAAAGCTTATTCTGCTCTCAGCTAAAATGCTCAGGGAGGGTTTTTTACGTCAGAATGCTTTTGATCCGGTGGATACCTACTGCTCTCCTCGAAAGAGCTATCTTTTGCTTAAGCTTATGTTAAAGTATTACGACAGAGCGAGTGAGCTCGTTAAAAAGGGAGTCCTGGTTCAGAGAATAGAGGAGCTTCCTATAACCTCGAGGATTTTAAGATTTTCATTTACCGTTTCAGAAGACAAGATGGAAGAGGAATATCTCTCTTTAAGGGATGAACTTGAGAGGGAATTCTCAGAGCTTGAGAGGGAATATGAAAAGATCCTCTCCTATAGGAGGAGAGCTTGATGCTTGAATACATAGGGGTTAAGAAGATAACCGGTCCACTCATATTTATAGAATCGATGAGAGAGCTCTTTTACGGTGAGGTGATTGAGATATCCTCTCATGATGGAGAGGAAAGAGTGGGGAAGGTTATAGAACTTGGTGATGAGCTTGCGGTTATACAGGTTTTTGAGGGAACGGAGGGGTTAAGCCCTGCCAAGACGAGAATAAGGTTAGCAGGAGACACCTTTAAAATAGGCGTGTCTCGGGAAGTTATAGGAAGGGTTTTTGATGGTATGGGTAGACCTATAGATGGAGGACCTGAGATAATGGCTGAGGATTTCATAGATGTAAACGGGAACGCTATAAATCCCGTTTCGAGAAGTTATCCTCGTGACTTTATCCAAACGGGGATATCTGCTATAGATGTGCCAATGACTATAATAAGGGGTCAGAAACTGCCCATATTTTCGGGAAGTGGCCTTCCCCATAACGAGATGGCAGTTCAAATAGCTAAGCAGGCAAAGGTCCATGACGCGGAGTTTGCGATAGTCTTCGCGGCTATGGGGGTAAAGCACGATGTCGCTCGCTTTTTCTTAGAAAGCTTTGAAAGAAGCGGTGCTTTGAGAAGCTCGGTTGTTTTCTTAAACCTTGCGAGCGATCCCGTTATAGAGAGATTGATTACTCCGAGATGTGCTTTAACGGTTGCGGAATTTTTGGCTTTTGAGCTTGGTATGCATATTTTGGTTATATTAACTGATATGACTAACTACTGTGAAGCGCTAAGGGAGCTTTCCTCGCGCAGAGGAGAGATCCCCGCAAGAAAGGGATATCCTGGTTATATGTATAGCGATCTTGCTTCCATATATGAAAGGGCGGGTAGAATAAGGGGAAGAGATGGCTCCATAACTCAGATTCCGATAATATCCATGCCAGAGGATGATATGACCCATCCTATCCCAGATTTAACTGGCTATATAACTGAGGGACAGATAGTTTTAAGCAGAGAGCTTTACAGGAGGGGGATATACCCTCCCGTTAATATCCTTCCCTCGCTTTCTCGCCTAATGAAGAGTGGTATAGGTGAGGGAAAAACGAGAAAGGATCATCCTCATCTGTCAGACCAGCTTTACGCTTCTTACTCTCATGCGCGGTGGGTAAGGAGCCTTGCTTCCATTGTTGGTGAGGATGAGCTTTCTCCTCGAGAGAGATTATATCTAAGATTTGCCGATGAGTTTGAAAGGAGATTTATAAGTCAGGGGTTTGATGAGGAAAGGAGTATAGAAAGAAGTCTTGATATCGGCTGGGAAGTTCTCTCTTTGTTGCCAGAAGAAGAACTTCATAGGGTTTCTAAGGAGGAGATTGATGAGTTTTACGGAAGGCGGGAAGAGGAGTGAATCTGGAGCTCACCAAAAGCGGCCTTCTTAAGGTTAAGGACATGCTTTCTCTTGCAAGGCAAGGTTATAGGCTTATGGATCAAAAGAGAAATATTCTCATATCCGAGCTTGTTAAGTATCTCGAGCTTGCCAGAGAGCTTCAAGAAAAGGTCATCAAGGAGTTCGAGAGAGCCTATAGTACGTTAACCTTTGCGAGCATAACTCTTGGTATGGAAACCGTTGAGGAGATAGCATTTGGCGCTGAGGAGAAGGTGAAAATAGCGGTTGCCGAGAGGAGCGTGATGGGCGTTCCCATCCCCATTCTTGCTGTGGAAGGAGACAACCTTAAGGAAGGGACTTTCTCGCCATTCTATAGCGTTTACAGAACAAACATGGCTCTTGATAGGGCAATACTCGAGTTCAGAAAGCTATTTGATACGGTTGTCCTTTTAGCCGAAATAGAGAATGCTATTTATAGGCTTGCGTGGGAAATAAAGGTTACTCAAAGGAGAGCTAATGCCTTAGAGGAGGTTATAATTCCGGAGCTTGAGAAAGCTAAGAAGAGGATAGAAGAACATCTTGAGGAGAGGGAGAGAGAAGAATTCTTTAAGTTAAAGAGGATAAAAAGGATTCAGTGATTCCAGCCTTCTTTGCCCTTTAGCGGTACGAAAACGCATCCCCCAAAGTCCTCTCCGTCAAGGCTTCCATCTTCCCTTTTTACATATTTATAAAGGCTCTGAATGAATCTTTCTCCTATCGGTATTACGAGCCTTCCTCCTATTTTAAGTTGCTTTATCAAGGGGGTGGGAACCTTTGGAGCAGCAGCGGTTACTATTATCGCATCATAGGGTGCGTTTTCTTCCCATCCTAAGGTCCCGTCGCCTACCTTAACCCTAACGTTTTTATACCCCAGCTTTTCCAGCGTTTCAGCTGCCTTTACGGCGAGAGCGGGGATTCTCTCAACGGAATAGACCTCTTTAGCAAGCTCCGCTAAAATTGCTGCTTGATAGCCTGAACCCGTTCCTATTTCGAGTACCTTTTCATTTCCCTTTAAATCAAGAAGGCTTGTCATTAAGGCAACTATATATGGCTGGGAGATAGTTTGCCCCTCACCTATAGGTAGGGGATGGTCGTCATATGCCCTTTCTCTGTACTCCTCTGGGACGAAAAGATGACGTGGAACACGCATCATTGCGCGCAGAACGCGCTCATCTTTTATCCCTCTTATTTCTATTTGAGATTCTACCATTCGCTTTCTGAGTTCGTTCCAATCAAGCTCTTTTTTCTTCCAGAAAGGAATCACCCTCTTTTAGAATAAAAAAATGGCGCGGTTGGCGGGAGTCGAACCCGCAACCTCCGGCTTAGGAGGCCAGCGCTCTGTCCTATTGAGCTACAACCGCACCACTCAAGACTAATCTTACCAAAATTTCACTTAGAATGCAAGCGTCTTGCTTAAGCTTCGGCTTCGACGGGAGCTATTTCCTTGGGACCCTTGCTGTAAAGCTCTCTCGCTCTTCTTAAAAGTTCTATAAGTTCCTCAGATATATTCTTCGTTCTCTTAAGAGCTTTTCTTGCGGCTTCGCTATTTCCAGCCCTTATCACTTCTAAAGCGCTCTCGTGTAAAAGCTTGTGCTTTTCTCTCACCGCATCCCAGAGCATCTTTTCTTCTTCGCTTAGATTCTTTCTCATTAGGTTTAGGAAAACCCCCAAAGAGCATTTTTCAGGATCTGTCTCTCTATTCCATTCTGCTCCCTCGTTTACGCTTTTTTCAAGCAACTGAAGCCACTCTCTGTGAGCCTTTTCGCTCCTCTCTATCTCCTCTACAAATTCCTTTTCCGTTTCCACGTGAAATTTCATAAGGATATTTACGGTTTCTTCGAATATAGCGGCGGTTTCTTTCGAAGACTGGGTTACCTTTTCGCTTTCCTCCCTGAGGGAGAAGAGCTTATCCGTTATCGTTTTGATCGTTTCGTTAACGTTTGTTGCCAAATTCGTTATAGTTTCAGCAGCTGATGTTAGCTCCTCGGTTGATGCGCTTTAGAGTTTCCGCGCTCTCGTTTACATTTTGGAAGAATCCCTTTACATCATCCATGATTCTTAATATCTCGGAGATAGCTTCCGCTGCGTTCTTAGCTTGGGAAACCACTTCGAGCATTCTCTCGTTCATCTGGGATATGTCGTGTGTGGTATTTTCTACGCCTTCCATAGTGCTCTTAAGTTTTCTCCTATTTGAACTGCTGCATTTTTGCTTTCTTCTGCGAGCTTTCTTACCTCTTCTGTAACTACCGCGAAGCCCCTTCCGGCTTCTCCCGTTCGTGCTGCTTCTATAGCTGCGTTTAGAGCGAGCAAGTTGGTCTGTTCGGTTATGCTTGTTATCGTGTTGACGACATCATTTATAACGGATGCCTTTTTGGATAAAATGCGAGCCCTTTCCGTTACTTTCTTTGTATTCATCTGAAGGTTTTCCATGGTCGTTATGGTGTTTCTTAAGGCTTCTCCTCCCTCGTTTGCTTCATAATCTCTTCGTTTAAATCTTCCGCGAGTTTGCGAGCGTCTGAGTGCTTGAGGTTATTTCCTCGGAGCTCGCATACTGATTCTGAACGGCATTGGTTATGTTTTCTATAGAACGGGCGCTCTTATCCAACAGCTCTGCTATCTCTTTTGTGTGTTCGTTAGCCTTTATAAGTCTTCTTACGGACTTGTAAAGCTCGGCTATTGAAAGTATAGAGGAGTTTTTGATCTTCCATATTAACTCTCTGAGTGAAGCTATAGAGGCGTTAATTGCCCTTCCCAAATTGCCAACCTCGTCTTCGGTGAGCACGGGAACCCTTCGTGTCAGATCTCCTCCAGATTCTGTAAGCTCATTAGTGAATGAGAGCAATTCTCTTGTGGGCTCAATGATGGTCTTTTTGTAGATAAGTAGCGTTATAACCGCTATAGCTATGCCAACGAGGAATAAAATAAGCTGTATTCTTTTCATCCATATGACTTTTTCCTCTGCAACTTCTTGGAATAGTAATACCCCTTTGTTCATTTCCGAAAGCAGCGGTACATTGTTCTTCAAGACGAAGCTTAGTGCGCTTTTATCTCCCTCTATTGCTTTTTTCAGGTTTTCGGCGAAGCTTTTCCACATGTTCATTACCTTCTGAAGCTGGGGTTTCACGCTATCGGGAGCCGGTGGAATCTTTACCATCTTGTTCCAGGCGAGATCGAGAGGAGCTTCTCCTCCATTGGTGAGTGCTTTTAGCGTCATGTCAAAGACCTTTATGCTGTTCTGCATGCTCTTTAAGGCAGATTCATCCTTTAAGATAAGATAGTTAAGAAGCTCTTTTGTCATTCTCTGTGTTAACATTCTTTGACGCCCAGCGAGGTTTATAACTACTGCATCAGATTTTTGTTTATCCGTTATAAAAAGCGTTGAGGCGTATATTACAACAAGCAGGATTATAAATACCATCAGAGGAACGGATAAATTGAAATAAAGGCTTCTTTTCATCGGTTACCCCTCCTTTCTCCTCAACGGTTTCAGGAGGAAAATTACTCGAGCAAAAACCCTCTTTCCCTCAGGAGCTTTTTGACTTTTTCAATCCTTTCTCTTTTATTACATCTTATCGTATGTAAGTGAACGCCGTCGGACAAGGCCAAAAGAGGCTTAGCTCCAAAGCTTCTCATTTTCGTCATAAATCTCGTTAGATCAGCCTTGGTTCTTATATCAAGATTTCCCTTAATCTCCCCATAAACGGGATGTTCCACTATTACGTTTAGGAGAACGCATCCCTCACCTATTATAATAGAGATTTCCTCTTCTATTTCATCTTCATTATGCCTTACCGCTATGACTTCCTCAAATTTTTCTCCCTTATCGAGGACGTATCCTTTTGGAGTAGCTGTTATTTTCTTTCCCCGGGATCTTAAAATGGCTATTATCTTAACGATAGATTGCCTGCTTACGTTAAGCTTCTCGGCAAGCGCTCCTCCCTTTACCGGCTCTGGATAGGTTTCCTCCAGTATCTCAAGAATTCTCTTCTCTAAGTGTTCCATATCTTGAGATTCTCTCTCCTTCCTGAAGGAAATACAATACTTAAAATAGTAAAAACTCCTGATGATATTATAATACTCCAAATACCGAGCATCAAGCCCAAAGGTTTTGCTCCTTTAAGGAATAAAATCCCCGTTATGAGGGCTCCGAGAGCTATGCTCCAGAAGGCTCCGCTTTCACTCGATTTTTCCCAATAAAATGCTCCTACTATCGATGGCACGACTGTGAGTAAACCCGCTGAGGAGGAAACCGATAGGAGAACTATCATGCTTGGCTTAAAATAAGCGAAGATGAGCGCTACGATTGCTAATATAAACATGGATGTCTTTCCGGCAAAGATCTGTTTTTCTCTTGGGAGATGACCGAAGAGATCTTTACTAACCATTGACGAAAGTGTGAGCAAAATGGAGTCTATCGTTGATATCGCTGCGGAGAGAATGCCTATCATTACAAGGATAGAAACTGGTGCCGGAATGATGGGGAGAGAGAGAAGGTAGGGAGTCGCCATATCTGCTTTTTTCAATGAGGGGATAAGAGCCCTTGCTGAGAGACCCCACAGCACCACGATAATGGTATATGTGAAGCCGAAAATGAGAAAACCTCGAAGCATGTTTCTTAAGGTTCTTAGGCTTCTCGGGACAAAAAGCCTTTGGCTGACCTGGGGGTTAGAGATGGAGAAGAAAAACCATGGAATTATGAGTCCTATGAACGTGTTCAACTTAAAAAAGCCAGGACCAGGTACGGATAGATACTCTGGATAGTGAGTCTCAAGTTTCAGAAACAGGTTTGTGAAGCCTCCGAAACCTCTGTAAACGATGAATAGAAGGGCTATTAGCGAGGAGATGAGCATTATGCCGGCTTGAAGGCTATCTGTCCAGGCTACTGAGCGCATGCCTCCTGTGAGTGACCAGGCAATAGCCACTGCCGTTGCTAAGGTTATCCCGATTTCAAAGCTTATGGCTCCCTTTGTCATAGCTTCGAGAGAATAACCTATGCCCATTATCTGAACTGCAGAATATGGGATTAAAAATACAAGGGAAACGATTGCAAAAGCCGTTGCCACTCTTTTGCTACCGTATCTTTTACCGAGCATCTCTGCTGGAGAGATGATTCCAAGCTTCTTTCCCACTTTCCAGAACTTGGGACCGAACCAGACTATAAGAACCAGACCAGCTAAATAGGTAAGCTCGAACCCGAGGCTTCCTATCCCTCCCTTGTAAGTTAGCCCTACGAGTCCTATCATCATAAATGCGCTGTAAGTTGTGGCGCTGTATGTGAGCGCGGAAATAATCCCTCCCAACCTTCTTTTGGCAAGAAAGTATTCCTCAGGATCTCTCATCTCGCGTCCTCTTCTTGAGAGGAGAGCGAGGAGCGTTCCAATTGTAAGATATGCGAAGATCGCTACTATTACCCAAGTCTTCATTTCTCCTCACCTTCCCATCCCTGTGTCATCGCGAAGATGGAAAGTACTGCTACTCCTCCCCATATCATCCAGAATGTAAAAGCCCCTGTAATTTTGTTATATCCTGAGAGAGGGCCATATGGGATCGCGAGATCGAGGACAAGGAGAAAGATAAACCATAGCAATCCCTTCAAAGCCTTCTCGCCTCCTTTACAATTTTGGCTTAATTTTACATTGCATACTGATAGCTGTCAATAATGGTTGATAAACAAACTTGACTGTCCTTTCTTTGTATTGTAAGCTTTAAGCGAAGGAGGGGTAAGCCTTGATGGGTGTAAGCGGAGTGAGGCTAAGCGAGGCTGAGAAGAGGATACTATTCGGGTTTGAGCTTGCCCGTGAGAGGAGGCGCCTCGAACGAGAGGGATTTAAAGTCGTTACCCAAAGGGTTATTCCTGTGGAGAGATATGATCCTCTCACGGGGGAGTACAAAATCGTTGATGCCAGAATTGTTTCCGTTACGGCGGATGACAAGGGAGGAGTGAGGTTGCTCTCTCAAGGAGAGAGAGTGCCTCATACTTCGCCTCACGGTAAGAGGAAGGAAAAGCTTAGAAAGTATAGATGCTCCAACGGTGAAACATCTGATGGTTCCGTGACGGAAATGACAACCGTTGAGAGCTTCCTTCACGTGCTTCATCATGAAGGGGAGCATCTCTTTATAGATAGAGTCAAAGCTATGATAGAAGGTAAGAAAGTGATAGCTCAATATGTTATGCTTTATACCAAAATAGATCCTGAAACGGGAGAGATATATGTTGCAGGAGGGAGGGCTATAACTATAACTAAGGGTAAGGAAGTAGATCTACTTGCGTGAAGAAAGGCTTTTTAGGATAATTCTCTCCCAATTCAGGTGAGCGATTTTCTCTATTTCCTCCTGCGAGAACCCTTCCTTACTAAGAGCGTGAAGTATGTTTGCGGATTCCTCAAGGCACTCGAGTCCCTCAACTGGGGGGAACTCTATGGTAAGTATATTTTGAGGAAGGAAACATTCGTAATCCAGACCAAGAGCAACGTGCTCCACTCCTACGAGATCTGAGATATATTTGATGTGGCTTATAAAGTCGCTTAAAGTTGCTTTTTTATCAACGCTTATAAATGGAGATATCGCTGCTATGCCTATTAGCCCTCCTCTTTCAGCTATAGCTTTGATCATGTCATCCGTTAAATTTCTTGGGTGCTCGCATAGTGATCTTACTGCTGTATGGCTTACAACTACTAAGTCTTCATCATAGACGCTTAGAGCTTTCCAGAAAGCGTCATCGCATGCATGTGCTAAATCCAGTATCAAACTTAGCTCTTTTATTATCTCTATGGCTTGCTTTCCCAGCTCCGTTAGTGAGAAGCTTCCCTCACCATAGGTTCCTCGCGCAAATGCATTGCTGTTGTTCCAGGTTAAACCTATCATTCTTACTCCGAGTTCATCTAAAACATATATTAGCTCGGGTTTATCGCCTATACCGTCTAATCCCTCCATTGAGAGCAAAAAGAATAATCGGTCGGTTTCAAGAGCCTTTTTAAAGTCTTCCGTCGTTTTTACGAAGACCATTGCTTTACTACTTTCTTTAAATTCTCTTATAGCGGTTGAAATTAGCGCTAAGTTTCTTTCCTGAGCTTGCAAAGGATCTTTCCTGTACTCTTCCTCTATCCAGATGGACAGAAAAGCGCCCTTAATTCTGCCCCTTAGTAGTGGCGAGGAAAACTCTCTTTCTATAACCCTTCTCTTTCCCTTCTTTCTCTCAACGATGATCCTGTTTAAGAGATCCATATGACCGTCAAAAATGTAGCTCAATATCTTTGCCTCCTTTCTCAGAGCCCGACGAGCTTGGGCAGGGTAGTGGTGAGTGATGGGAAAAGAATTATTATAAGGAGAACTGCCATGGCGATGGCTATGAAGGGCCATATACCCTTAAATAGCTTTCCGAGTTCGACTCTTCCCACGGCTGAGACTATGTATATGCAGGCACCCATGGGAGGGGTTATGAGTGCTATGGTTACATTTAGCGTCATTACGATGCCGAAGTGTAGTGGATCGATACCCGCCATCTTGGCCAAGGGTACGAAAATTGGCGTCAGGAGGGAAAGCGTGGCAACCTCCTCCATAAACATGCCAACTATGAAAGTTATTCCGCTTAAAACGAGCATTAGAAGAACGGGATTTTGTGCCACCCCTATCGAAGTCAGAAACTCAGCAAATCGTTGGGGAACCCTATCCCACTTGAGAAGCCATCCCACAACCGCTGCTGCTCCCATTATCAGGAATATTACGCTTGTTAACCGAGCCGTTTCGAATATCGCGGTCATAAAGCTCCTTAAGTTTAGCTCTCTTGTTATAAAGAAGCCGGCAAACGCTACGTAGGCGATTGCTAAAGCTCCTGACTCTGTTGGCGTTACTATTCCGGACACTATACCTCCTATAATTATGACGGGAGCTATAAGAGCAGAAAACGAGTGAAGTAGGGTCTTTAATCTCGTTCTTTCTGTTCTTCTTACGGGTGGAGGGAAAGAATGTTTTCTGCAGTACAAATAGTTCATCACGAAGAAAGCTCCGCCAAGTATGAGACCTGGGATTATACCTGCCACGAATAATCCTCCTATTGAGGTATTCGTCATCGTTGCGTAGAGTATCATAAAAATACTGGGCGGTATTATAGGCCCCACCAGTGAGCTTCCTGCGGTTATACCTGCGGAGTAGACCGGGTCAAACCCTTCCTTTTTCATTGCGGGAATTAATATGGAGCCTAAGGCTGAGGCGTCTGCTGCAGCAGAACCGTTTACACCTGCGAAAAGGATGCTCGCCAGCACATTAACGTAGCCCAATCCTCCCTTTACTTTTCCCACAAGCATATGACTGAACTCAAGCAATCTATCGGTAAGCCCAGATGAGTTCATCAAGGTTCCAGCTAAAATGAAAAAGGGTATTGCCATGAGGGAGAAAACATCCATGCCGGAGAAAAACTGTTGAACCATGAATCTGAGCATTGATAAATCTCCGAGATATGCAAAGCCAACGAAAGCGGCTGCAAGAAGTGAGACAAATAGAGGGATGCCACCTATCATCATTATGAAAAAGGAAAGAAGCATGACGATGGCCATCATTTTGCGCTCACATCCCTACGAATTTCCAGTAATATGTATTCTATGAGCGTTAAAGTCATCCCTACTGGTATTGCTGATACCGGTATGGCTTTTGATATATTCATTGCCATAGTTATAAACATTTTAACTTCAATGGTGTATTTAATTCCATGATATATCATTATTGCAAGGATTCCGCCTATTACAACTCGCTTAAACCATATGAGAGGAATTTGCATGGAGGAAGGGAGTCTCTTTACGATGAAATCGATGTACATGTGATCCCCATAGTACAAGGCGGGGGGTGCAGCAAGAGTTACTACCCAGATGAGTGAATATCTCGAGAACTCCTCGGTCCATATAAACGATGTCTTTAGAAGATATCTCATGAAGATGCTGACGGCTATATTCGCGACGTTTATAATTAAAAGCACCCCAGCTGCCCAGAGGCATATGTCGCTGAGCAGCTGGGGTGCACTCTTTGAGCTTTTTCTCATTTGGCGGCTTTCTCGTTGGCGATCTTGGCGCACTTAAGCGCGAGATCCAGCCAGTATTCTCCTATTTTCTTCTTTAGCCAGTTTACATATGCGGGTTGAACGGTTTTTCTAAACTGCTCCATTTCTTCCTTGGTAGGATAGTATACCTTCATACCTTTATCTTTCAGGAACTGAACGCGCTTATCAACCATGCTTTCTACTTCTTTTCTGTTTATAATGTTGGCTTTCTTGGCTGCCTCTAAGATTACCTTTTTATCCTCGGGGCTTAAGCTATCAAACCATTTGGCATTCGCTACCAGGAACTGATCTGAATATTGGACGTTCGCCATGGTCATATATTTCTGAACTTCATATAGACTGCCTATGATGATATACATGGGCGGATTCATCTGCCCATCCACAACTCCCGTTTTCAAGGCCATGTAAAGCTCTGTCCAAGGGATCGGCACTCCTGAGGCTCCCATTGCTTTATAGATTATCACCTGTCCCTCATCCATTGCACGGAACTTCAATCCCTTAAAGTCCTTTGGGGAGTGGATTTCTCTCTTGGAATTAGTAAAGGCTAAGAAGCCTCCTTCCTCTATTGCTTCCAATAGGACAACGCCAGTTCTCTTCTTAAAGGTTTCTTGAGCCTTCTTCCAGTATTCGCTTTCATCGAAGAATATATGTGCTGCTTTATAGCTATCAAACATGAAGGGAATTGATGCTGCGTAGAGCTCAGGGAATAACGGTGCCATTCCTGCATATGAGGCTATATTCATTATCGGTAAATTTCTGGTCATATCCATTCGTTCTTCCTCTTTGCCGAGCTGGCTGTTGGGGAAAAGCACGAGTTTTATTCTTCCATTAGTTCCTTCCTCGATGAGTTTCTTCAGTCTAACCGCGTAGGCGTGAACCGCGTTGGTTTTAGGATCAGGTGGTCCGTTATAAGAGATCTTTACCTCCATTGCTGTGGCTACTCCTATAAAGCACAGGAGGAATAAAACCATTCCTATAATGAGATATCCCTTTCTCCTCACGATTTTCCCACCCTCCTTCTTTTTGTTTGTAAAGGTTTGATTATATTATAAATTTGCTAATGAAATATGTCAAGAGAAGACCGAAAAGATCGAAGTTTTCTTCCTTGACAAATCCCTCCTTTCGGAGTATGATAACACTGAGTGAATAAAAAGTAGCACGAAAGGAGGAGAAGTGATGATGAAAAGAAGATGGCTTTGTCTTGTAATCATTCTGGGAATCATGATGATAGCTTTCCCCGCTTTTGCCCACTTTCAGCTTATCATTCCATCGAGGCTTTTCATCGAAGGATCACCGCAAAAGGTAAAGCTTTTTATGCCTTTTACGCATCCAATGGAGGGGGGACCTACTATGGATATGGCCAAGCCAATACAGTGTGGTGTTATGGTAAGAGGTAAAAAGTTTGATCTAACTGATAAGCTCAGACCAATCAAGCTTGATGTTTTCCCGCGCTGGAACTCGAACTATAAGGAATATAAGGGCAAAAAGGCAACGGCTTATGTGGCGGAATATTTAATCAAAATGCCGGGAGATTATCAGTTTTTCATAGTTCCTAAGCCTTATTTTGAACCTGCTGAGGAGAAGTTTATATGGCAGATAGCTAAGGTGGTTGTTAGCGCCTTTGGAGCTGAGGAAGGTTGGGATCAGCCCGTGGGATTAAAGGCTGAGATTATTCCCCTTGTTAAGCCTTACGCTATATGGGCTGGCAACCTCTTTAAGGGAAGGGTTCTTATAAACGGTAAACCTGCTGCTGGTATAGATGTTGAGGTTGAATATTATAACCAAGACGGAGCTGTAGAAGATCTTCCCTCGGATGCTTTTATAACGCAGGTAGTTAAAACGGATGAAAACGGCGTTTTTTCGTATGCCATACCTTGGCCCGGCTGGTGGGGATTCTCAGCGCTTGGCGATGGGAGCAAGATGGAGTATAAGGGAAAGGAGTATCCCGTGGAGCTGGATGCGGTTATCTGGGTCAAGGCTTTTGCGCTTCCGAAAGGAGCTAAGCAATAGATGCATATATCTGAAGGGGTTCTTTCCGCGCCCGTTCTCGCGACGGGCGCCCTTTTAACGGCTTCGGGAACCTATTTAGGATTGAAGAGACTAAAAGAGAAGGATATTCCTACGGTAGGTGTGCTTTCATCTGCTTTTTTCGTTGCTTCTCTCATACACGTTCCTCTGGGACCAACGAGCGTTCACCTGATATTAAACGGGTTAAACGGGATAATCTTGAGGTGGGCTGCTTTTCCGTCCCTCCTTGTAGCTCTTTTTCTCCAAGCGGTTTTGCTTCAATTCGGGGGTTTAACCACGCTTGGCGTTAATACCTTTAACATGGCTTTTCCCGCCGTCCTGGTGGGATTATCGTTTGGCAGGTTTGTTTCCTCCGGAAGGAAGGCTTTGGTTATCATTGGGGGCGCCCTTGCGGGGGCGCTTGCGGTAGGTTTGTCAGGTATATGCGTGGCAATCTCCCTCGCTTTTACGGGGCAGGGCTTTCTTGCGGTTGCTAAGCTTGTCCTTATCGCTCACATACCGATAATGATGATAGAAGCTATTATAACGCCTGTGATTCTTCTCTTTATCGCGAAGGTTAATCCGTCGATTTTAAGGGGGGACGAGAGATGAAAAAGGAAGTTATTTCTTTTATCATCTTGGTTTTGCTTTTAACCTTCTTCGGTGGAGTTTGCTTTGCCCATAAGATAACGACGTTTGCATACGTTGATGAAAATGGCGTGATTAATACTGAGACCTATTTTAGTGGAGGGGCTAAGGCGAAAGGCGCAAAGGTTATGGTTTATGATGATTCTACTGGTAAGCTTCTGCTTCAGGGAAAAACTGATGATAAGGGAATGTTTAACTTTAAGCCTCCCGCTTTAACCGATCTTAAAGTGGTGGTTGAAGCTGAGCTTGGGCACAGGGCAGTGGCCTTTGTTAAAAAGAAAGATTTTGAGAGGTTCTTTAATCGAAAAGAGGAGACGAAGGTTAAACCTGCTTCGGCTTCTTCCATTGGCATCAGCGAAAAAGAGCTTTCGCAAATTCTGGATAAAAAAATTAAGCCTCTTTACGATATGATGTTAAAGATGGAGGAAAGGCTTTCGAAGCCTTCTATAACTGAGATAATCGGCGGGATAGGATATATTTTCGGTGTTTTCGGAGTAGTTGCTATGATAGCTGCGAGGAGGAAAGATTGAAATGAAGTCTCTTCTATTGAGATTGGATATCAGGGTAAGAATGGTATTTTTCTTCGCTTTCGCGCTTATAATGGCTACAGCTAAGAGCTGGGTTTCTATGGCTGTTGGACTATTCTTCGTCGTTTTTCTGTCTCTTATAAGCGGTATTTCCTTTCGGAAGCTGATAAAGAATCTCCTTTTGTTTGAGGGGCTCCTCGTTTTTCTGCTCCTTTTTCTTCCGTTTACCTATCCGGGTGAGGTTATCTTCAGGCTCGGTCTCCTTGGAATAACGAGAGAAGGAGTGGAGGAAGCTCTTCTCATATTTTCAAGATCTTCAGTAATTCTCTTTGGAAGTATCGTCTTTGTTTCCTCCACGGATCTGTTTACGTTGATTCATGCTCTTTATAGACTTCGATTTCCCTCCAAGCTTGTTGAGATAGCCTTCTTCACCATCAGGTATATAAGCGTTGTGGAAAGAGAGTATAAGGCTTTGAGGAAGGCGATGAAGGCAAGGGCTTTTAAGCCGGGAACGAATTTTCACACTTATAAGAGCTATGCCTATCTTCTCGGCATGCTTATGGTCAGAAGTTATGATAGGGCTCAGAGGGTTTATAAGGCGATGTTGGCGAGGGGATACAGGGGGAATTTCCCGGTATATAGGTCTTTCAAGCTCGGTAGAATTGATATATACTTTATACCATCAGCAACGGCTTTCTTAGCGATTCTATCCATTCTCGCGTGGAGGTAAGATAAGCTATTGGAAAAGACGCTTTTGAAGTTGAAAAATATCTTCTTTTCATATGGCGATAAGCCCTTGCTTGAGGGGTTGAACTTTGAGCTTCGATATGGAGAGCGCGTGGGTATCACGGGGTATAACGGTGCAGGAAAGACCACAATGGTGGAGATAGCTATGGGCTTTCTTAAGCCCCAAAAGGGAAGCATTCTTTTTAACGGCAGACCTTTAGAAGATGAGAACGACTTTTATGAGCTCAGAAAAAGCGTAGGCTACGTTTTTCAAGATCCCGATGATCAGCTTTTCTGCCCTACCGTTTTTGAAGATGTAGCCTTTGGACCGCTTAATCTTGGCTTAAGGGGGAAGGAGGTTGAGGAAAGAGTAAATGAAGTTCTGAGAAAACTCGGGATTTTGCATCTTAAGGATAAGATAACCTACAAGCTTTCTGGAGGAGAAAAACGGCTCGTCTCTATAGCTGCGGTTCTCGCTATGGAACCGGAAGGATTGATACTTGATGAGCCTATAAATGGCTTAGATGAGGAGGCGCGAGCGAGAGTGGAACATATACTTGTTTCTTTATCTAAATCCATCGTTGTTATCTCTCACGATGTCTCCTTCCTCAAGCGCGTGTGTGGGAGGGTACTCCGCCTTGAATCTGGAAAATTGGTTGAGCTTCATTTATAAGGTGCCAGAAGATAAGGGTATTAAGTTTTCCTTCAAGCTCCTTCAGAAGGATGAGAATGTTATCGTTGAAAGGGTAACCTTCAGAAGCCTTTATGAGAGCCCCTATGAGGTTAACAACTTCGTTTATGTTGATCTTTTTACCCCTATAAAGGAAAGGGCTTCCGCTTTCCTCCTTTTTATTCACGGGCTTGGTCTTGGCAGAAAGAAGAAGCGTTTGTATGCTCTTCTTCCGGAAAGAATAGCTCGCTTTGGCGTGACAAGCGCCTTTTTGGCTCTTCCCTATCATCTTGAGCGAACGCCCCCCGGCAAGACGAGCTCCAAATGGTTTTCTGACTTTAATGATGTGGAAACAGCCGCCTTTTATCATCAGGCCGTTGTTGATATAATTGCGTCTGTTTCCGCTCTCTCGAGAGGCAGGATTCCATTTATAGCCGGCGTTAGCCTCGGAGCTATGATTTCGGTTATAGCTCTTGCCGTTGATGAGCGATTAAGAGGAGGGTTTCTCATTCTCGGCGGAGGGAATTATGAGAGGATAATATGGAAAAGCCTTACCAGATTTATGGTAAATGAGACCGGGTGTAGCAGAAAGATATGTCATCGGGTTTATAAAAGGTTTTCTGACTATCTTGAGATGGTGAAAAAAGCGGGCTCATGGAGGAAAGTTCTACCCCCTAAGATATGCTTTCTCTTTGAGCCTCTCACCTTCGCTCCTTTTGCAAAGAGGAAGGAAGTGGTTATGATAAACGCTCTTTTTGATATGGTAATTCCGCGAGCTTCCGCTTTAGAGTTATGGAACGCTCTTGGAAGACCGGAAATTCACTGGCTTCCTTCAACGCACGGTGGCGCCGTTTTCTGGGGGAGAAAGATATCCAAGATAATCTTAAGGAAACTTAAGAAAGCCGATAGATTCTAAACTTTCGATTAGCTCTAAGAGTTTTTTAGAGTTTATCCTTCCGTATTCTTCCTCAAGTGCCTTCACGCTAAGCTTTCGGGGAAAAATCTCTCCCAACATTAAAAGCTCGTGAAGCTGGGATGCTCCCTCTTTTTCTTTAAAGATATCCTCGAGCATTTCTCCTGTTTCTCTGTCTACTTCTTTTATCTCCTTGGGTAAGAGAACCCCCTTTTTCGTCCACTTAATCCACGGTTCTCTCTTAAGCTCTCGCCCGATCTTTATTCCGAGAAAGCGGGAATCCCGCGCTAATCCATTATATATAAGCTTTCTTGAAACCTTGGCGTCTTTATCCAGACTCATTTCTCCTATGAGCTTCATGGTATATCCTCTTGCAAATCTTTCAAGCTTCTTTTTCTTTGCCTTGCTTAAGAAAAGCGCGGTTGATAGCGTTGCTCTTCCGATTCTCCTTAACGAATCTTTGCTAAGCTTTTCTATCGAATCCTCACTCGAGTGATAGAATTTATCGGGAAGCGTAATGGCTATTGTTGAGGGAATCTCAAAAAAATTAAAAATGTCATGATCGCTTCCCATCATATAGGGCATGCCCTTTATGCCAAGATAGTATTCCATAATTCCCTCTATCATGGAGAACCTCGATAGAGGAGTTCTTCTGAGCGTTATCTTGGATTCGGATCTATCGGGACTTCCCCCTACCATATCGAGATTCAATACACAGTAGTATTCGTCTAACTTAGCGAATTTCTCTATAAAGAGGCTTGTTCCAAAATATTCCGGGACCCATAAAAGGAGAAAGCCGAATCTGAAGCTTGGATCGTAGGCTTTCCTTAGAACTCTTGCTATTTCAAGGTTCATGGAAGCTCCGCTTGCGTTGTCATTAGCGCCTGGTTTTGGATGGCATATATGTGCTGTAAAGACGATATATGGTGGATTTCCTATCTTGGCTAAAAGAACGGGAAGCGTTTCCCTATTGTAAAATCTGGTTCTAATCTTCGCTTTTATTCTTACCCTTCTTCTTTCGTGTTTTATCCTTTCTAAAATCTTTTTGGCTTTGCTTTCGCTTAAAGCTATTGCAAGAATAGCACCTTGCTTTAGCTCGCTTTTCGTGAGGAAAAGCCCTATATATGGGAAAGCATCTCCCGTCCCTTCTCGATAAGCAATGAAGAGGGAAGCTTTGTTTTTTAAGGCTTTTTCGTATCCCTCTCTCCTTTTTGTTTTTGCGAGAACTATCCTTCCTTTGGCTTTTTTCCAGTCTTTTTCGCTCTCTATTGCAAGTATTTCGCCCTCTGTCCCCCCAGGTGGCGATCCGGGAAGAACGAGGAGGGGAGTTCCAGATGTGCTTAAGCTTTCTCCATCGATCGCTACCTCCCCGCTTATTAGCTCCCATGGCGTGGGAGACTTGAGCGTGAGGAAAGAGCTTTTCCCGTCATAGGTTCCCTCTATAAGTTCGTTTTTCACTCCCGCGGAATCGAGCTCTTCTTTAAGGTACCCAACCGCTTTTAAAAGCTCTTCCGATCCCTGTATTCTATGGTATCTCGAGATTTCGTGCACTCCTTCGATTATCCTTTCCACGTTGAGAGGCGCGCTTTCCTTAAAGTAGGTTTTCATTTCTCGATTACCTCCTTTTTGAGAGAAATGATATCACAATTCTTGTTATTTCCAAATGGCTATGTTAAACTTTTTCCCGTAGGGGGTGCGAAATGAATGTTTCCACTAAAGGTTGATCTTATAAGAAAGCTTGATAAACTGCCCGTTGATATCAAGGAAGTCATGCTTAGCCTTATGGAGTATTTTGAGGTTCTTTCTAAGGATATGGTCAGAAAGGAGGATTTTAGCAGGCTTGAGGCTATAGTTGGGAAGCTTGCGGAAGCTCAGCTTAATAGTGGAGAGCGTCTGAGCAAACTTGGGGAAGCTGTCAATGGTTTGATCGAATCTCATAAGAAAGCAGAAGCTCGTTTGACTCATCTTGAGGAAGCTATAGATAGGCTAACTGAGGCGCAGCGTGAGAGTGAGGTTCGTTTAAGCAAGCTTGAGGAGACGGTTGGTGCATTGATTGAAGCGCAGCGTAGAAGCGAGGCTCGTCTGGATAGGCTTGAGGAAGCAATAGGCAGGCTAACTGAGGCTCAGCGTGAGACTGAGCGGAGGTTGAGTGAGTTAGCGGAGGCGCAGGCTAAGGCGGAGGAGCGTTTGAGCAGGCTTGAGGAGGCTATAGGTAAGCTGACTGAAGCCCAACGCAAGAGCGAGGCACGTTTGAGCAAGCTTGAGGAGACGGTTAGCGCGTTGATTGAAGCGCAGCGTAAAAGTGAGGCTCGCTTGGACAAACTTGAGGAGGCAATAGGTAGGCTAACTGAGGCTCAGCGTGAAAGCGAGCAAAAGATCAGTGAGTTGGCGGAAGCGCAAAGGAAAACAGAGCAAGAGATAGAGAAGCTCTCTCGCGGTCTTAGGAACCTTAGAGAAGAGGTTGGCGGTCTCGCGAGGAGCTTTTCATATGCTCTTGAAAACGAAGCTTATAGAAGGCTCCCTGACTATCTGAGGGAGAAATATGGCATAGAGGTTTTGGATAGAATAATACGATTTGATCTTAACGGAGATGAGATAAATCTTTTCACCCGAGCTAAGGTGAATGGTGAGGAGGTCTTGCTTGTTGGTGAGTCGGTTGTTAAATTTGCGCATGCGCGGGAAATCAAGCTTTTAGAGAGAAAAATGGAGAAGATAAGAAAGGCATATGGGAAAAAGGTCATTGGAATAATAGTGACTCACTTTGCCAAGACAGGACTTAAGGAGAAGGCGGAGGACCAAGGGCTTATAGTGGTTCAAAGCTTTGAGTGGTGATGTGGAATGAGGAGATGGGTATCGTTTTTAACTCTTTTGCTTGTTTTAAGCGGGATAGCGTTTGCGGGTGGGATAAGTAAGGTTTTACTAGTGGTGGCGGATAAGTATAGGAATGAAGAGCTTGCTGCCTCACTTGAGGCCGTTCGAGAGGCGGGCTTAAAACCCGTTATAGCTTCAAGCTATGTGGGAACTCTTCATGGTATGCTGGGGGGAGAAATCAGGTCGGATATAACGCTGGGCGATGTCAATCCACGAGAATATGCTGCGGTGATATTTGTCGGTGGAGTTGGAGCTCGCGTTTTCTGGGATGATCCTTTAGCTCATAAAATAGCGAGAAGCTTCCATGAGAAAGGAAAGCTTGTTTGCGCTATTTGTATAGCTCCGATTACCTTGGCTAAAGCTGGTTTGCTTAAGGGGGTTAGGGCAACCTGCTGGAAAGGGGTGGCCCCACTGCTTGAAAGTCTTGGGGCCGTCTATGAGGATGCTCTGGTGGTAGAAAGCAATGATATAATAACCGCGAGCGGTCCTCGGGCAGCGGAAGCTTTTAAAGAGGCAATAGCGAGAAAGCTGAGGAAAAGATAGGGGCGGGGAGGTTCAAACCCACCCCTATCTCGTTACTTTACTTTATTATCTTTATCCTTCCGTCGGTCTTCGGGGAGATTTTCCCTCCGAGATGCTTTATATAATCCCTCATTATGTCAGGTAGAGTAACCGTGGTGTTATATCCTTTGTATTTCTTAAATATAAAGTACTTATCTCCGCCTTGAGCAAGCCAGCTATTGGTAATAACTTTGTATGTAGCTTCGGGGTCTAATGGCATCCATTTTCCATTCTTTAATACCTCGATGCTTTTCACTCTGCTTCCCCATTTGCTTATCCTTCTCCCGGTGAAAATGGTAGGGGGTTTACTAAGGTCATAAACCACTCTTATCCCGGAAATCTGAAGGAATCCACCAGTAGGTGTCCTTTTCGCAGGATCGTAGTTTTTGTCGACCAAAGCTGAAGCAGATATTTCAAGGAGTTTCAAAATGTCCTTTCCCTTCATCCTGAATATCACTGCGGTGTTTCCAAAGGGATGAATGGATATCAGGGTTTTATAGGATATGGGACCTGCGGGGTAGATCCTGTCTCCCCTTATGCCACCGCCATTTGTTATAGCTATATCTCCATTGAACCTCCATCTCATTGCATCTGCCAGAAAATCACCAAGGTTGCTCTCCCTACTCCTCACCGTTGATTTTCTAGCGTCTAAGTCCACAGTGCTCACACCGATCTTCTCTGAAAGCCTTTTTTCCAAGCCCTTAACATAAGGTGCCAAGAAAGCGTTGAGTTCCTTGTCTTCTCCTACGGTTTTATCGAGCAATATGACTTCCCATTTGATTTTTTCTATTATAGCTTCGCCATCCTTAACCGGCATGTATAACCTTCCGGCATATTTAAGTCTGGCTCCTGCCTGAATTATCACCGTTTTCCAACCGCCTGGTCCATTCACTATGTAAGGTTTCTTCGTGAGATCGTGGCTATGGCCCCCGCAGATAAGGGTTATTCCTCTTACTCTCTTGGCAAGCTTTATATCTTCGCTTAAGCCTATGTGGGTCAAGGCTATTATGACATCAGCTCCCGCTTTTTTGAGAGTGGATACGGCGTTTCTGGCCACCTCAACTAAGTTCTTATTTACCTTTATGGCATCTCCTGCGTTTGATATATAAGGTAGATCTGGCGTTATAAGTCCAAAGAAGCCTACTTTCAATCCTCCGAAATTCTTGATTAAATATTTTCTTATTTTACCGAGGAGGAAAGGGTCATTTATCTCTATGTTGGTGCAAACTACTGGAAACTTTGCATATTTTAAAGCTTTAGCGTAAATATTGGGGCCTAAGTCAAACTCGTGGTTTCCTGGAACTGCGGCGTCATAACCAGCTAAGCTCATGCCGAGGTATTCAGGCTTTCCATGATAGTAATAATATAGTGGTCCCATAAGGTCATCTCCGCCAGAGACGACTATCACGCTGTTGCCGTATAGAGCTCTCGTCGCCTTTATCGCAGTTGCGACTCTACTTAAACCACCTACCATTAGCTTATGTCCGCCAATTCTCGCCTTAAATGGGGTTATCGCACTCTGCATATCATTTGTCTCTATGACGACCAGGGTTCCTGATTTAGCTATTGCTATACCTGTCAAAGCAGATAGGACTATGCTTAATCCCAGAATTACCGCCAGCAGCTTTCTCATGAATCATCACCTCCATCTTCCTCGTCTTCCTCTTCGTCGAGCTCCTCCCCGAGCTCCCTTAGCTTTGAGAGGAGATCCAACGATGTTATAAACGATGATAGCAGTTCTCTCCTTACAATATCGTTATCTATCTCTATGCTGTCTTCATCTTTACCTCTGTATAAGGTTAATATATAGCTTGATGGTTTTATCATCTCGCTTCACCCCCAAGCTCCCTTATTATCACTGAGCTCATTCCCTTTATCGCCTTTGGTGTTATCTTTTTAAGCTTCTTTGATAGAAGTATCAGGATGAGTCTCTCCATAGAGTTTTCTAACCCATTTAGGGTATATCCTCCTTCCACCATTTGCTTTTTCCTAACTGCATCCACTATAAACTCGACGATTTCCTTGTCCTTAAGCGGTTCGAGCATCTTCCTATAGCCAGGCTTCATTCTCGAGATTACCTTGGGAAGTACGTATTCTGATAGTATGATAACAAGATCGTTCAGCTCAAACGGTGGGACCTCGTATATATCAGCCATCTTTGAGAATGCAGGATGATCCAAACGCTTATTTAGCTTATTACCCAGAAGGAACACGGGAGCTTTGCCGAGAAGAAGCCTCGTTCCTGTGTATCTGTCTCTCATCTCTTGTCTGAGATAAGGATCTACTATGTGGAAGAGGAATTTTTCTGCTTTATGATTAGCGGTTTCTATATCATCAAACAGCATGCATGGATTTATAACACCGCAGGAAACAACACCCTTTAGCATCAGGCCAGCATCTTCTTGGGTTCCAAAAAGGTCCTCTAATACTGCTGGCGATAGGGAGATGGAAAAGAAAGGCCAATCAAGTGCCGTTAGAAGCGAGCTTATAAGGGTGCTTTTTCCAGTGCCTGTGGGTCCCACAAGAACGATAGCTTTGCTAATTTCCTCAAAGGCGTTGAGTCTGAAGAATATAAACTTAGCGATCTTCTCCCTTTGAGGCGTGAGCAAAATCCTCTTTCTCATAAGAGCGAGAACGCTGTCTATATCTCTCTCCGGCAGAAATTCTGTGAGATATGGATAAGATAGAATATATCTATTTCGAGGATGCTTAAGCTCGAAATCCGTTTCTTCGAAGAAAAGATTGTCCAGCGGAGATGCTCTTTTTATCACCTCGACCGCTTCTGGATCTGCCAGCGTTAGAAATTCCAGGAGCCTTACCATTTCTCCGGCTGGCAGTCTTAGGAAGGGATCAAGTTTAATTTCGCGGGAAATTAGCCTCTTTAAGATTATGCTTCTGTATGGATGATATCTCAGGATTAAGTAAAGCAGAAATATTTTTTCTCCCTCTACCATGTGTACTATTGCATCGTCCTCTTCATCGAGGATCTCATCCAGTTCTTCCTCCGAAAAAACATAGCTTATAAGCGGAAAGACATCCGATGGGGAGATTTCTCCTCCAAGTTCTTCTTTAAGCTCTTCAATATATCTCGTTATTCTCTTGTAGGAACCCTCGTTGAGGAAGGGAATCTCTTTAAGCTCTTCCTTCACTTTCTCCAGTGGCTCTCTGGCGTCTGGATAGACACTATATATGTATTTCTCCGTTTCTATACCAGCTTTTATGAAATCAAGCACTCCATTTTCGCCTCCCTTTTACCATGTTTTAAGCGTCTTTGGTAGAAATTTTTCGAGACTTTCGCCCGCTTGCAGCAGGTATAGTGCTATCTTTGCTGAATTCTCAAGCGAGCTACAATAGAAAAATGCTTCTTCTAAGGTTTCCGCTGCGGAAAAGGCGCCGTGCCCCCTTACCATGATTATCGGATAATCCTTGAGGTACTTAGGTATTTCTTTTGCCATTTCGGTCGACCCAGAGCCAAACTCGAAGGAAAGAACGGGAACCTTCTTAACATGATAAGCTCCTTCGACATCAACCGGTATTATCTCATCGAGGAGCATTGATAGCGCAGTTGCAGCTACGAGATGAGCGTGGACTATTGCTAATGCATCTGTGACTCTATAGATCTCTCTGTGAACATGTGATTCCGTAGAAGCTATCGCTATCATTCCGTCATCTTCGGTTAAATTGAGCTCCACGAGGTCATCTTCTTCGAGAAAGCCCAGCATTGATCCTCTTCTCGTTATTATCATTCTGTTTCCGACGCGCACGCTCATATTTCCGCTGTGGGAGTTCTGTAAACCAGCTACATACATTGCCCACCCTATTTTCTTAAATTCCGCTAAGCTTTTCTTGTCTATAGCCACTTAGGCTCACCTTCTTTAAATAACTCTGCGATCTTTTCTTTTGCTGGTATGCCCTTTCGATCCCAACCCCTGTATTCATAATATTCCTGAAGCATTTCTTCAAGAGGAATACCCTTTTTTATTCTGTCTGGGAGAGTATCATCTTCGTGTGAAAAGCCAAGGCGCAAATTTATAAGCCTTTCAAGGTTGAAAATCCTTTCTCCTATCTTTTGAAGGTCAGAGGAAGTATACTCAACTTCCTCTATAACACTTAGAGCTCTTGCCCAGTGGTGCAATGAGGTTGAAAGGAAAGCAAATCTACAGATTATGAGAGAGTCAGCTATAGCTCCAATGTCTTGTGCTCTTGCAACGTGTGCTCCCTTGCCAAGAGCCTGAAATCTGTTTATTCTTCTCGGCACACCGTATATCTCGAACGAGACGGAAAACCCCCCGCGTAGATGACACGCTCCTCTGTTCGAAGTCGCGTAGCCCAGTCCCATTCCCAAAGCTCCTCTGGGGTCATAAGCGGGGAGCTCCAGTCCCTTAACATGCATGGCGAATTCCCTTCCACCGGTAATTTCTGAGGCTTTCTTGACGCCGAGCGAAAGAATCTCACCGCGTTCCTTTCTGAACGCTATATCCTCAACGAGGCTTAATATTCCATTCGTATTGCCAAACTCAACCCCCAAATCGGCTATGCCTCTTTCCTTAAGCTCCATTGCAAATCCTATCACCGAGCCTAAGGATATCGTGTCCACGCCGAGGAGGTTTGCCATTTCGTTTAGGGTTATGATAAACGGAAGATCATCTATCTCAAGGTTTGCTCCAAGCGCCCACAGAGTTTCAAATTCAGGACCGCTGACTTTTCTTCCATTGAGTTCACATACTCTCTCGCACAGTACTGGACAGCCGAAGCAACCACTTCTGCTTTTTAGAAAGCCTTTCTTTAGTTTCTCTCCACCGATGGCTTCTGCATTTTTGAAAAATCCTTTCTGGAAGTTTCTCGTTCCCAAAGTCTTAAACGAGTTTATTACTCTCATGGTTCCTGCGGTTCCGAGAGATGGTAGTAGTTTTGATGTCAGAGGGTGTGTGGTTATAAGACGCATGATTTCATACCTGTAATCGCTAAGTTTCTCGGACCTTTGAGTTCTTTTCGTCTTTCTTCCGTGCACCGCTATCGCTTTAAGGTTTTTACTTCCGAAAACAGCACCGGCTCCTCCTCTTCCAAATGCTCTTTTACCATTTTCCATAACGCAGGCAAATCTAACGGTGTTTTCTCCAGCGGGACCTATCGAAATCACGGAGAGACCCTTTCCGTGTTCTTCTTTGAGCTTTTCGCTTGTTTTAAGCGTGTCGCTTCCCCAAAGATTGCGAGCACTTCTTACCTCAATACTGCTTTCATCTATCAAAATATACACGGGTTCATGAGCTTTGCCTTCTATTATCATAGCGTCATACCCTGCCCTTTTAAGTAAAGTTCCGAAAGTTCCTCCCACGTTTGAATCGAGTATTGTTCCCGTAAGAGGAGAGCGGGTTGTTAGGCTAACCCTGCCTGTCATAGGTAAGGGGGAGTCGGTCAATGGTCCCGTTGCGATAATTACCGGATTTTCCTCGCTTAGTGGATCGGGAGAATCATTTCCTATCCTTTCTGAGAAAAGATATGTTCCCAACCCTCTTCCGCCTATAAATCTTTCGCGGACATCCTTCTTTATCGGTATCTCTTCTATCTTCCCGCTTGACAGATTTATGTATACAATTTTTCCTTCTTTCATGGTCCCTCCTTCCAATCTCATCTATATAAGATTTGAAAACGTGCGTGTGCGGGATCCTTTGTGGTAAAGAGTATCCCGCGCCACGGCGGGATGAGAAAAGAGAGCTTTCTGATATTATTTATGGTTTCTTTATCGGAGTTGAAGTTTTTTGCCAGGATAACGAATTTCGGAATAAGCTCTTTTAGCTCTTTCAGGCTTAGGTAGGCCCATGGAGAAGCTGGCTCTCCGATTTCTTCACATATATCCGGTGGAAGAACCATTCGGAAGTCCAGATCGCTTGGGGGTATTAAACCGAGAATTAGCTCCTTTCCTCTCACTCCAAGTGTGAGATCTACTGGCATCACCGCGCTGTAAAAAAGATCCCAGCCCACCTTTCTTTCTTCTTTAAAAAATCCACCGTTTTTAGCTCTCTTCATAACGGAACCCATCGCTCGCTTCAAGAAAGCTTTAAGTTCGTTCTGGTTCATTTCGCTTAGATAATAGGCGTATATTCCGGTGAAGTTGGTCCCTAATATATTGGCATTTCCTCCCACCACGAGATAAAGCTTTCCGGTTAGGAACTTACTGAGTTCATTCTCGTTTGTGGATAAAGCTTTGTAAAGTTTGTCTATTTCTCCCTTTTTCCTCTTGGGGAGGGTGTTTTTGATTGTTGATATTATCTTATCGCCAGAGACTGGTACGGCTCCCATAAGAATAATTTTCCCCTTTCCAGGGGGAGAGATGGGGGGTAGCTTACCCTCGCAGACCAGATTTTTAAGTCCCTCACGGGGTTCTATTGCACGCAGGTCAAAAATGAATCTTGTCTTTTCATCTCTTCCTTTTCCTTCCAAGATCGAGATCTTTCTCGGTGTTAGCTTGTTCCTCATCCTTAAGTAGAGGTATACCTGGGGCTTTTTATGAGCTGGAATGAGCCCCTTAAGTCCTCTTGGAGCTTTTGTTTTCCATATGAAGCGTAGTCCGAGCCTAAGTGGATCCACTATATTATAAAGAGCTTTTTCATTGTTGCTCAGCATAACATAATCGTTGCCGAAATATGCGTATATCTTTTTATCCTCCATGTCGATGCGATATATCCTTTTGACTTTTTGAAGCTTCACCCCGGATGCTTTAATTATCTGTAAGGCATTACCGTGTGTTTTTATAATGATAAAAAAGTCTGGCTTGGGGTTTATTTTCTTTCGAAAGTAGATTGCGCAGGACGCCTCTTTTACGTTTCTGTTTATCATCATCGCTGCGGTTTTAACGTTTTTGAGCTCCTTTTGGGAGAGGTTTCCTACGTTAATGGCAAGGTTTTTAAACCAGTTGCCATTTAATATGTTAGTGATTATAGAAACATCGTTTATCTCGAAATATAGTAAGTTCTTTTCGTTTGTTGAAATAGGAAGAGCGCTTAAGGGGTCTACTTCAAAAGCCCATGAGATATTAATAACCATTAAGATGATAACTCCCGCTACCAAAATTGGTAAGGATCTTTTCATGCTCTTTCTACCTCCTTTCAGCGGTATTATAACACACGTCAGCGTTCCTGTTTTGACTTTTTCTGACCTTCGTGATATAATTTAACTCGCTATGAGGATTATAGCTCAAAATAGAAAGGCACGTCATGATTATGACATTCTGGAAACATATGAGGCTGGAATAGCGCTTAAGGGAAGCGAGATAAAATCTGTGAGAGATGGGAGAGTCAATTTGAAAGATAGCTATGCTAAGGTGAAAGACGGTGAGCTCTGGTTATATGATATGCATATCTCTCCTTATGATAAAGCTTCCTATTTTAATCACGATCCTTTAAGGCCGAGGAAGCTTCTTTTACACAGGAAAGAAATAAATCGCCTTATGGGAAAGGTTCAGGAGAGGGGCTTGACATTAATACCATTAAAAATATATATAAATGACAGAGGCTGGGCAAAGGTTGAGCTTGCGCTGGCACGGGGGCGTAAACTTCACGACAAAAGAAAGAAGATTATAGAAAGGGAGATAAGAAGGGAGCTTGAAAGAGCTTTAAGAAGGAGATAAGAGTGGGGGCGAATGGTTTCGACGGCACATGGGCGTGCGCGGAGAGCGAGCCGAGGTCCCGTAACCTCGTAAAACAACGGGGCGAAAGAATAAATGCCGATTACGGTTATGCAATGGCTGCTTAATTAAAGCGGCCCATCCTCTCAGCCTGACGCCGCTAAGGCTGGGAGGGTGAAAGGGGAAGCGGCTTTTCTCCAGAGGGTTGCCCCGCCTTCTGGAGAGAAAACAATTGGGGCTTTTCGGTAAGGGATCCTGCCCCTGGGAGACCTTGCCGAGAAAGTAAAAACAGGGGCTACGCTCGTAGGCGCTCCGGCATTATCATGTGTCGGACGCGGGTTCGAATCCCGCCGCCTCCACCATTTTTTCTTCTGTGCTGACATGATTTCTCAAGCTTATCTTAGGGTTCTCTATAAGCTATATGGGAGGCTAAACAATAGTGATGTGAACTGGGTTATTACGGGGAGCTTTGGTTTTGCTCTTCAGGGCGTTCCCATTAATCCTCGTGATATTGACATTCAAACTGATAAAGAGGGGGCTTATAAAATCGAACGTCTCTTTTCTGAGTTTGTAGCTAGTCCTGTTCGGTTTTCCTCGGCGGAGAACATTCGCTCCTATTTCGGAGTCCTTGTGATTGACGGGATTAAGGTTGAGATAATGGGGGATATTCAGAAGAGGGTTGATGATAGATGGGAACCTCCAGTAGACATAAGCAAATATAAGCGTCTTGTAGATGTTGAGGGTATGAAAATCCCAGTTTTAGATCTGGAGTACGAGTATCAAGCTTATCTTAAGCTGGGGAGGGTTGAAAGGGCGAGAATGGTGAGGAATTTTTTGGATGGGAAAGGGGAAGAGAGGATTTAAATGCATGGCTACGGGGGTAAAATTTTATTCATTGATCTAAGCCGCCGGAAGCTTCAGGAAGAGCCAACGAGCTCTTATCTTGGAACTCTGGGTGGTAGGGGACTGGGACAGAGGCTTCTTTTTGATCTTTCCTCTCCCTCTATTGATCCCCTCGATGAGGAAAGCGTCATAATCTTGAGTGCGGGAGCGCTTTCCGGTACTTCTATGCCCGCGGTTTCGAGACTCTCCGTTGATTTTAAGAACGCGTTAAACTGTGGGGTTGGTTCAGCTAACGTTGGTGGGAGCTTTTCCTCTATGATGAAATATGCTGGATACGATGCTATAGTTATAACTGGCAAGGCGGGTTCTCCCATTTATATCTATGTAGATGAGAACGGTGCTTACATTAGGGATGCTTCTTCTATTTGGGGAATGGATACATGGAACGCTGATTTAACCATAAGAAGGCTTGAAAGCAATGATTCTTTGAGTACGGCGCTTATAGGACCTGCGGGGGAGAATCTCGTTAAATTTTCATGTTTGATTGTGGATAGAGGGCGGGCTGCCGGTTATGGTGGAGCTGGGGCGGTCTTTGGCAGCAAGAATTTAAAGGGGATCGCGGTTAGCGGTTCGAAGCCAATATCGGTTTATGATCCCTCGATATTGAGGAGCGTGGTTAAGCGTCTCTATACCGCCTTTAGAAATAGCGAGGTAGCCAGGATTCACTCTGAAGGGGGAACTTTTAAGGCTTATCTTTTGCCTGGGGAAAAAAGACCCCATGGTGTTAGGAATATGTCGGATGAGTTTTATCCAAATGAAAAGCTTTCTCGTATAAAAAGAGAGCGGTTTGATAAAGAGTTTCTCGTTAAGAGGCTCTCTTGCTTCTCCTGTCCGGTTCGCTGTAGCGCTCTTTACAGGATAGATGGTAAGTACTGCGAGGGAATACAGGCTAATATGGTGAGAGCTTTTGGAACGAATCTTGATATCCTTGATCCTCCAACGATCCTGAGGGCTAACCTTATGGTTAACTCCTATGGACTTGACTGCGACCAAACTTCCTCTATCATAGCTTGGGCGATAGAGTGCTTTGAGCATGGAATCATAGATGTTGGCGATACCGGTGGGCTTGAGCTTAGATGGGGAAGAGGAGATGCTATTTTAAAGCTCATAGACATGATAACTCATAAAGAAGGTTTTGGAGCTGTCCTCGCTGATGGACTTTACGAAGCTGTTAAGAAAATTGGCAGAGGCTCTGAAAGATATGCCATGCTCGTTAAAAAGGTGGGATTGATGGAAGCGGGGATGAGATCTCACAAAGGTTGGGCTCTTGGAATAATAACCAGCACCAAGGGGTGCGGGCACACGAGAGGAGCTCCTGCCCTTGAGTTCAGAAGGATTTCTCCCGATATCTCGAGAAAGGTTTTGGGAATAGGAGACATAAGCGATCCCACTTCCTATGACAACAAGCCGGAACTCGTCGTCTGGCAGGAAAGATACAAAGCCATCATAGATTCGATGGGAATATGTAGCTTAATGAGTATGTGGCAAGATGTGAATCTATATCGCTTGGAGGATATATCTGAGGCCTATCGTGCATTAACAGGAATAAGTTTTTCTCCGGATGAGCTTATGGATTTTGGTGAAAGCTTGCAGACCCTTGAGAGAAAATTCAATGGCATTCATGCACATTTCGACAGAAAAGATGATTATCCACCTTTAAAGCTCGTTGATATTCCAGTGAGCGAAGGCGTATATAAGGGAGAGAGGCTTAACCTTGTCGAATGGGATAAGATGCTGAATAGATATTATGAGCTTCATCGCTGGAATTGCGAGGATGGATTGCCTTCTTAAGCTCAGGCTAAGCCTCTGCTTCCCGGTTTTCTTATCGGTATTCCCTTCTCACAGAGAGGGCACCTTTCTGGTCTAAATATGGGTAAGCTCATTTTGATCAGGGATACGGGATCATTTGAAAGGCAATGTTGGCCATCGCTTCGGTCTATTATACATGCGGTTTGAACCCATATTCCTCCTCGCTTCTTGATTAGCGTACCCACTTCAAGCGCAGAGAATCCCGTGGTTATCACGTCTTCGACAACTGCGAATCTCTTGCCCTCGGGATAAGGAAATCTTCTGAGGCGTAAAGCGCCACCATCTCTCTCACAGAATATAAAAGGAATGTCGAGGTATCTCGCTACCTCATGTCCTACTATTATCGCTCCGAGAGCTGGTGAGACTATTACCTCCGGCTTCCATCTTTTTAAAAGCTTTCCAAGTTCTTCTCCCACGAAAGCGGCGTACTTTGGATGCATAAGCAGAAGAGCGCACTGTAGATAATGGCTGCTGTGTAGCCCGGACGAGAGTAAGAAATGTCCCTCAAGTAGGGCACCAGTTTCTCTCAGTAGTTTCAGGAGTCTCTCCTCAATCTCTCCATTTGTCGCCACCTTATTCCCTCCTTTATGCTTCTTTCGACCTTATTTATGGCTTCTACTGGATCGCTTGATGCGGTTATACTTCTTCCAACCACTATGAAGTCTGCTCCATTGGCTAAAGCCCTATCTGGGGTTGAGATCCTTGCTTGATCTTTTCCATTATTTCCGAGCCGAATTCCAGGAACAAAGCGTTTCAGATTTACAGATATTTTACCATAAAGCAGATTCAGGTCTACTGCTGAGCACACCAGTCCATCAAGCCCCACCTCTTGGCAGAGCTTCGCTCGAGATACCAGGGCTTCGTTGAAGGATGATCCCGGTGCGATTTCTTCCCATTCGTCTTTACTTAAGCTTGTTAATATCGTTACACCTAAGAGCATTAGATTACTGCCTATTTTATCTCTCTCCTTTTTTGCTTCGAGGAGCATCTTTCGCCCTCCGGATGTATGTAGCGTAAGAGCCCATACTCCTTCTTCAGCGAATGTTCTCACTGCAAGGGAGATCACGCTTGGTATATCGTGAAGCTTGAGATCGAGAAAAACCCTCCATTTCTTAACAAGCGTTCTTAATAGCCTTAACCCTCCAAGAGCGAAAAGTCTATGGCCGATTTTTATTTGCCTTATCCTGTCTCCCACCTTCTCAAGGATTTTCCACATTTCTTTCTCCGTTTCGGTATCTAAGGCTAATATTAGAGGGGAACCTTCCGTCATTTTCTCTTCACCTCCACTTTTGCTCTTCCCACGATTTCCTGATAGTGGGAGAGTTTCTTTTCCCTAATATATTCGAAGATGCCTTGAGCTATTCTGAGATGGAGATCCTTAGTCATGAAGGTGGCGCTTCCAATTTCAACCGCATAGGCTCCAGCAAGTAGCATTGAGATGGCTTGCTCCGGGCTTGATATCCCACCGCATCCTATAACAGGTATCGAAACTACATTGGAGATTTCCCAAACCAATCTCAACGTCAGAGGAAATATCGCGGGACCTGAAAGCCCCGCGAATATCCTCTTGAACACCGGTTTTTGCTTTTCATTATCTATGGCTAACCCTAACCATGAGTTGGCTACTACTACGGCATCTGCTCCCTCTTCTTCAGCCGTTTTCGCTTCTCTGATAGGATCAGAAAGCTGAGGTGATATCTTAATCCAGAGGGCTTTCTTCCACAAGCTTCTTGCTTTATGGATAATGGCTTTTGATTCATTGAGTTTCACTTCTCTAACGTTTGGGCAGGATATGTTAAGCTCTACCGCATCTATGAGTTTTTCAAAATGTGAAAGTCTCTCAAAAATGATCGAGGCTTCTTTTTCGCTCTCGGCCCATATGTTTACTATGAGGGAAACGTTTCTTTCCTTAAGCGCAGGCAAATCGTTTTCGAGGAAGCTCTCGATCCCGGGATTTTCGAGCCCTATACTGTTTAAAAGCCCGCAGGGCGTTTCCCACAGTCTAATTCCTGGATTACCTTTTCTCGGAGCAAGGGTTAGTCCCTTGGTGCAGATTGCACCCGCACCATCAGCATGTGGAGATTTCCAGAAGCTTGGATCGTGTGGCCATACGCCTGAGGATATTATCACAGGAGTTCTTAGAAAAACGCCTCCCACGCTTGAGCCTAATGCTCTTTCCCAGCTCAACATCTATATCATGACCTCCTCAAGCTCAAAAACAGGGCCATCTATGCACACCTTTCGTCGGCCCCTTTGTGTTTCTATACTGCATCCATAGCAACCTCCTATCCCGCAGGCCATCCTCGCCTCTAAGCTCACGAGGATCCTACTCACTTTTCCTCCGATTCTTTTTTTAAGGTAGGATATCATTTCTTCAGGTCCACATGCCCATATCTCGCTTTCCTTGTTAAAAAGCTTTTCTGCGCCATCAATGCAATTTCCCTTGCTTCCTATACTGCCGTCTTCGGAAAAAACGGCCAAGTTCTCTCCAATTCTGGCTTTGATCCATTCGTAGAAATCTTTCCAGTTTCTATCTTTGATTCCCAATATCGTCCTTGAGGGATAAAACTGATAGGCGAAAAGAAGGGGAGCTATACCGATGCCGCCCCCGATAAAAATTAACGGCTTTCCTTTTGGTTTCGGAAAGCCGCTTCCAAGAGGGCCTCTTACAGATATTTTTGCTTTGGGCTCCATTTTCGATAGTAGCGAGGTTCCCCTTCCAGTAACCGAAAATAGGATCTCTATTTGATCCCTTGCTCTTCCAGCTATGGATAAAGGGCGTCTTAGAAAAGGATCAAACGATTCTGAGACCCTTATCATTACGAATTGTCCCGGAGTAGCTTTATGCGCTATAGCTTCTGCTTCTATAGACATGTAAAAGATATTACTTCCCAGAGGAAGCTTTTCCCTTATCCTACAGATTTCCTCATATATCAATCTGAAATACCTCCCCTTCTACTATGGTTAAAATGGGCCATCCCTTGAGGGTGATGCCATCCCATGGGGTTAATCTACACTTGCTTACCCATGATGAAGCGTTAACTTTCTTAATTTTCTCAAGATCAAGAACGGTTATATTTGCTATCCCTCCCTCTTTGAGCTTTCCGAGTTCTCTGTATCTCTCGGGCAATATTCGCGAAGGACCGGATGTAAAGAGCCTAAGGATCCTCTCTATGCTTATTTTCTGTTTTCTATTATGCCATTCATTAAGCACCACCGCTACCGCGCACTCTAAGGAAGCTATGCCAAAGGGTGCTTCCTCGAAGGGTAGATCCTTTTCATCGGGATGGTATGGTGCGTGATCTGTTGCTATAGCATCTATAATGCCATCGGAGATTGCTTCCCATAGAGCTTCTATATCTTCGAGAGTTCTTAAAGGGGGTTTCACCTTGTAAACGGGGTTAAAATCGCTTTTTATTATTTCACTTTCCTCGAGAGATAGATGGTGAGGCGTCGTATCGCATGTTATAGGAATTCCCCTCTCTTTCGCGCTTCTTATTGCTGAGATTGATTCTTTCGTTGAGACATGTGTTATATGGATGGGAGACCGAAGCTCTTCAGCTAAGGCGATACATCTCTCTACGCCTATTAGCTCGGAGGATCGCGGTATACCCTTTAAACCTGAAAGCGCAGAGATTTTACCTTCATTGATTTGCCCTCCGTTTGATAGATAGGGGTCCTCTGGGTGTTCCATGATTTTGAGGTTGAGATCTTTTGTGTATAGTAAGGCGTTTCTTAAAAGCTCGGTGTTTGATGTAGGGGAACCATCTTCCGTGAATAGGACGGCTCCCTCTTTCGCCATTCCGAAAAGCTCAGCAAGCTCCTTTCCTTCACGGTTTTTGCTTATGGCACCGGAGGGGAGAACCTTTGCTCCCCTGACTTCTCTCCCTTTCCTTGCGATATGTCTTATGAGCTCCGGGCGGTCTAAGGGGGGAGAGGTATTTGGCATAGCAACTATCGTCGTGAACCCGCCACGCGCTCCCGCTAAGGAACCGCTCTCTATGTCTTCTCTCCATTCTTCTCCGGGTTCTCGCAGGTGAGCATGTATATCTATGAAGCCGGGGCAGGCTAAAGTTCCCTTAAGCTCTATCGATCTGGCGCCTTTTATATCGATTTTATTCCCTTCAGGAACTATTGCTTTTATCTTACTTTTCTCTATTAATATGTCGAAGGTTCCCTCAAGCAATTGATCCCCATCGAATAGCGATACGCTTTTTAAAATAAGCAAGTTTCATCCCTCCCTTGCTTTAAGAAGGAGATATAGAATGGCCATTCGGATCGATATTCCGCTTTTAACTTGTTCTAATATAATGCTTCTTGAGCTATCTGAAACCTCTGAGTCTATTTCAACTCCGCGGTTTATGGGACCCGGATGCATAACGACGGTTTTTGAAGAGGCTTCCGTAAGAAGCTCTCTCGCGCATCCAAATCTAAGGTTGTATTCACGAAGCGAGGGAATAAGACTGGATTTTATCCTCTCTCTCTGAATTCTAAGGACGTAAATGATATCTGCGCTTTTTACCGCTTTAAGTGGGTCTGGTTCATACTGGACTCCCAGGGGGCTTAGATCCAGTGGGAGAAGAGTTTTCGGCGCTGAAACGATTATCTTAGCTCCCATTTTCTTAAAGCCTATTATATTGCTCCTCGCTACTCTGCTGTGAAGGATATCACCAAGTATAAGAACCTTCTTTCCAGCTAAGCTTCCAAGTCTTTTCCAGAGCGTATAGATGTCAAGGAGCGTCTGAGTGGGGTGGGCATGGGCTCCATCGCCTGCGTTTATAACGCTCGCTCGTTTTAGCTTCTTCGCCAAGTATGCTGCTGTTCCAATTGTTCTGCTTCTTATCACGATGGCGTCCACTCCCATGGCTTCGAGTGTCCAGACGGTATCCTTCAGACTCTCTCCCTTTACCATGCTTGAGGAGGAATTCGACCAGTTTATGACTGTAGCGCCCATCATCTTGCCAGCGAGTTCGAAGGAGACCCGCGTTCTCGTGGATGGTTCAAGGAATAAGTTTACTATGATGGCTTTCCTTAAGCAGGATGCTTTTTCTCTTTCATGATTTAGCTTCTTCTCAAACTCCTTTGCAAGATGGAGCACGCTTTCTATGTCTTCTCTTGACCAGTTCCTTAAATCAAGCAGGTGGCGATGCTTTACCCTCATTCGGTTTCCTCCCTTCGCTTGGGTATAAAAAATAGGGGCTTGCCCTTCCGAAGAGGGCAAGCCCCTATTCTGAATTCCTGCTTCCTTAGAAATCACCTTTATAAGCCATTTTCCGGACCTCATCAAGCATAGTATTATATTCATAAGCGTGGGTATAGTCAAGCCCTTAATGCTATAATTGATCTCTTGAAGGGGGGGATTTATCTTGGATTTTATGCATCCTCTTACCCGGATGAGGGTGGAGAGGGTTGATGAACCGCCCTATGTGATCGATGAGAGGGTTTTTAGGAAATTTGATCAACGCTGGAATGCTTTCGGGAGGATACTTTATGATAGGGAAGCGCCATTTTATCGACGTGGCATGTACGATAAAATTCCTGACATAGTTATTTCAGGGAAGGAAGGATATTCTCGCATAGACTTTGCTAAGACGATGGGTGCTTGGACGGTTCATGACTTTTTTCACGGAGCGTTTTCGTGGGAACCTTTGAAGGATCCAAATGCGGTGATGCCGAGACCTATCCTTGATAAATATGTAGTTGAGGATCCTGAATGGATGAGTGAGCGGGTAAAGGAGGTAGCTAAGCTTTACGGTGCCTCTCTCGTGGGTATATGCGAGCTTAATAGAAGATGGCTTTACTCCAGAGATATTAATGGCGATGAGATTATGATACCAGAAGAGTTCAGGTATGCCATAGTAATGGCAGTTAGAATGAATCCTGAGGCCATAAAGAAAACCCCGTCTTTCGATGCTTGTACGGAAACTGCCCTTGGTTACTCTCGGATGGCTTTTGTTGTCTCGTGTCTTGCTGAGTTTATAAGGAGCTTAGGCTATAAAGCCATACCTATGGGAAATGACACGGCGTTGAGCATTCCCTTGGCAATAGACGCAGGCTTAGGGGAGCTTGGCAGAAATGGACTGCTTATAACGCCTGAGTATGGCCCCTGTGTTAGGATTTGTAAGCTTTTTACAGATCTCCCCTTGAAACCCGATAAGCCTATAAGGTTTGGAGTTTCGGAATTTTGCAGAGGCTGTAAGCTTTGTGCGCAGATGTGTGAGGCGGGGGCTATAATGGATAGAGATGATCCCTCATTTGAAATTTTTTCTCCTTGCAATAACAGGGGAATATTAAGATGGGCAGTAAATCACGATAAGTGCTATTCCTTCTGGGTGGAGAACGGAGGTGACTGCTCAACTTGTATAGCGGTTTGTCCTTTTACCAGCGTTTTTCTGATATAATTTTTATTTGGAAAAGTCTTCATCTGAAGGAGGAGAGGGAAGATGGTTGTTTATACCTCGGCTTTAAGACCTCCCACGAGAAAGCGACTTGAGGAAATTGAAAGTGCTGATATACTGGTAGGTATACCGTGCTACAATAATGAGAAAACCATAGCGGGAGTTGTCGAAACGGTAAGCGAAGGCTTGTATAAATATTATCGCAACTTAAGAAGCGTTATATTTGTGGCAGATGGTGGATCTACTGACGACTCGAGAGAGATGGCGGAAAGCGCGAATTTGAAACCTTGGCAGGAGAAGATAGTGTCTATATATCGTGGCCCAAGCGGTAAAGGGAGCGCCTTCAGGCTGATATTTGAGGCTGCTTCCCTATTGGATGTTAAGGTTTGTGTGACCGTAGATGCAGACCTTCGCAGTATCACATCTGACTGGCTTAAGAACCTCATAGATCCCATACTTGAAAAGGGATATCAGTTTGTTGCTCCTATTTATATAAGACACAAGCATGATGGAACCATAACGAATAACATAGTTTATAACGTTACGAGAGCCCTTTACGGTAAGCGTGTTAGGCAGCCCATAGGAGGAGATTTTGCCTACTCGCGGGATCTCGTTAGCTTTTATATCAAGCAGCCCGTTTGGGATACCGATGTTGCACGATTTGGAGTCGATATATGGGTTACGACTGAGGCTATAGTCAACGATTTTAGGATATGTCAGGCGAATCTCGGCGTTAAGGTTCACGATGTTAAGGACCCTGCCATGCATCTGGGTCCCATGTTCAGGCAGGTTGTCTGGACCATGTTTTACCTTATGAAGGAAAACGAGATCTTCTGGAAGAGCGTAAGCGGAAGCATGCCGGTTGAGATTTATGGTGAGGCTAAGGCGGTGGAGCCAGAGCCGGTTAAGGTTAATCTTGATAATCTGCTTTATGAGTTTAAAATGGGTTTTAAGCAATTTGCTCCTTTATGGCAGAATATCCTCTCTGAGGAATCGTTCTCCTATATAAGCAGAGCTTATGAATTGTCAACCAAGGAGTTCAGAATTCCCACGGAGATTTGGGCTAACATAATATATGAGTGGGCAGCTACGTATAACGTCTGGCCCGTTAACACGAGGAAACTCGTTACCTTCATGATGCCGCTTTACTTTGGCAGGGTTGCTTCCTTTATCCTTGAAACCATGGATATGACTTCTGAGGAAGCCGAAAGGTACGTTGAGGAACAAGCGGTTGTTTTTGAGGAACGTAAGCCTTACCTTATAAAGGTGTGGGATGAAAAGAAGAAAGAGGCAGAAGAGGGTATGGTTGGTTTTTAGTGATCTTGACGGTACTCTTCTTGATGAGGATACCTATTCTTTTGAGGAAGCGAAGGAAGCGCTTTCCTTCCTTAAAAAGAAAGATATTCCCATTATACTTTGTTCAAGCAAGACCCGAGCGGAGATAGAAATCTACAGGAAAAGGATGCGTCTTAGCGAATATCCATTTATATCTGAGAATGGAGGAGCTATATTTATACCCGAAGGGGAAGGTTATAGGATAATTGAACTTGGTAAACCACATAGCCTTATACTCGAGGTGCTTAATCAGGCGAGAGGATCTCTTGGCATTTCCATCAGGGGATTTAGTGATATGACCCCGCGTGAGATATCTGAGATTTCTGGTTTACCTGAGGAAGAAGCTATTCTTGCCAAGAAGAGGGAATATTCAGAGCCGATACTGCTCTTTGAATCTGATGTTGAGCCTTTGGAGCTATTTTTAAGGGAGCGGGGATTCAGTTTGACCAAGGGAGGAAGGTTTTTCACGGTTATTGGGGGAAACGACAAGGGAAAAGCTGTTAAGAGGCTTCTTGAGCTTTATCGTTTGAGGTTCCCGGATGCCGAAATTCTTTCGCTTGGGCTTGGGGATGGTAAAAACGATCTTCCTATGCTTGCAGAGGTTGATTTCCCCGTTATAGTGAGGAAGAAAACGGGGAAGTTTCTTAGAGGTAGCTTTAATAATACTTATATTACACGGTATCCAGGACCTCGCGGATGGGCTGAAGCCGTATTTAAGATCCTGGAGGTGGATCGAGGTTGAGCGATTTCTTTCAAAATGGGGTTATAACGACCCTGCACAGGTTAAAAAGGGATAATGAGGATATGCTGATTAAGGAACTCCTAAAATACAGGGAATATAACCCAATAGCTCTCGTTCTTCCTTCTCTTTTTTCTGAATTTGAGGGACCTGCGCTTCCGAACATAATAGAGGAGCTGTCAACGGCTTCCTATATCGATCTTGTGGTTCTATCGCTGGATCGCGCTGATAAAGAGCAATTCCGTTATGTAAAAAGATTCCTCGCTAAGCTTCCTCAGGAAGTCGTAGTGATTTGGAATGATGGTCCCAGAGTGCAGGAGCTTTTCAAAAAGCTTTGGGATGAGTTCGGAAGATGGGATAGAGGTAAGGGAATGACCGTATGGATCGGATATGGCTATGTTCTCGCGTCCAAGAAGTGCCATGTTATCGTATCTCACGACTGTGATATCTTAACTTATAAAAGGGAACTTTTAACGAGGCTTTGCTATCCCATAGCGAATCTGAGATTGAATTTTGAGTTCTGTAAGGGGTATTATGCTCGCGTGACCAATAAGCTTCATGGCAGAGTTGCTCGTCTCTTCGTAACTCCGCTTATAAGGGCTTTAATGGAAATGCTTGGGAGGATCGATTTTCTGGTATTCCTCGATAGCTTCCGCTATCCGCTCTCTGGGGAGTTTGCAATGACCGCTGAGCTTGCGAGGAGGATAAGAATCCCATCCGATTGGGGGCTCGAAATTGGAGTTCTCGGTGATGTATACAGGCTCTGCACCTTAAGAACCATATGCCAGGTTGATATATCCGATAATTATGATCACAAGCACCAAATTCTTGACCCCAATGATCCCAAGAGAGGTCTCCTTAAGATGGCTATAGATATAGCCAAGATGCTTTTCAAAAGCCTGGCCTGTAGGGGAATAGTCTTTTCTGATGGATTTTTTAAAACGCTTAAGGCGACCTATCTAATGGAGGCACTCGCTGCTATAAGAAAGTATCAGAACGATGCTCTTATAAACTCGCTTGAATTTGATGTGCACTCGGAGTCGATCGCCGTTGAGAGCTTCTCAAAAGCGATTGATATAGCCGGTGAGGAGATCTTAAGGGACCCGATGTCCTCCCTGATGATACCCAGCTGGAGCAGGGTTTTATCCGCTATGCCCGATTTCTTCGATAGGCTTCTTGAGGCGGTTGAGGAGGATAAGAAGATATAGTGAGCGATAAAGAACTTCTTGAGGAGGCTAAGAGGGTATTAGAACTTGAGGCTAAGGAGATACTGCGCTTGAGAAATAGGCTCGGTGAGGAAGTGGTTAGGGCGGCAAAACTTATCCTTTCCTCAACGGGACGTGTAGTGGTTATGGGCATGGGAAAATCGGGCTTAATAGGCAGGAAGATATCTGCTACCTTATCATCGTTAGGAACGCCCTCTTTCTTTCTTCACCCTGCTGAGGCATTGCACGGCGATCTTGGTATGGTTAGGAAAGAAGACGTAGGACTGATCCTATCAAACAGTGGTGAAACGAGGGAAGTTCTTGCTGTTATTCCCTATCTCAGACGCATTGGGTCCCGGATAATAGCTTTCACTGGTAGGAGAAACTCCACGCTTGCTAAGGAGGCAGACATCGTTTTAAACACGTTCGTTGAGAGGGAAGCTTGTCCCTTGGGATTAGCTCCAACATCAAGCACTGCAGTTATGCTGGCTCTCGGGGATGCTTTGGCAGTTCTGCTTGCTAAGATGAGGGGATTAAGGGAGGAGGATTTTGCTCTCGTTCATCCCGATGGGAGCTTGGGAAGAAAACTTCTTTTAAGGGTTGAAGATCTTATGCATACTGGAAGGGAGATACCTATGGTTAGTGAGAAAACTCTCCTTAAGGATGCGCTCTTTGAAATGACTTCAAAGGGTTTTGGAACCATTCTTGTGGAGAGAGAAGGTAGACTTGTGGGAATTCTAACGGATGGCGATTTAAGAAGACTTCTTGAGAGATTTGGATATGCTCTCTTGGACAAAAGCGTGGGAGAGGTTATGATTCATAATCCTAAGAGGATAGCTCCTGAAAAGCTTGCCGCTCAAGCCCTTGCTCTGATGGAAAAGCATGAAATTTCGGTGCTTCCTGTGGTAGATAGGGATAATAAGATAGCGGGGATAATTCATATACACGATCTTTTGAAAGCGGGGATAGCTTAGGCATGTTTTTCTATTCCCTTGTCACAAGCTTTCTCTTTCTTTTACTCTATCCTTATTTGAGGAGGAGATACTCTCTCGGCTTTCGGGAGAGAATGGGGGAGGTGTCTCTTCCTCCCTCCAGTGGAAAGAGGGTTTGGATTCATGCGGTTTCTGTAGGTGAGGTGAAAGCGGCTTTGCCTCTTTTAAGAAGATTAAGCGACGCCTGTTTGTCTGTAACTACTCCTACCGGTTATAAGATTGCTTCCCAAAGCGGGATCGAGAATCTCTTTTTCTATCCATGGGATCTCCCTTGGGTGGTTCCAAGGGCTATCGAGGCTATAAATCCATCTTTATATATCCTGATGGAAACTGAGCTATGGCCTTTAATGATAACTCGTCTTAAGAAGAGAGGGGTAAAGCTCATTTTAGCGAATGGTAGGATATCCGATAGATCGTATGGGGGATATAAAAAGCTCTCTTATATTATGGGAGGAGTTTTATCCTGCTTTGACTTTATTGGAGCTATCAGCGAGAAAGATAGAGAGAGGTTTGTAAGACTGGGAGCGCCAGCAGAAAGAGTTTTCGTCATGGGAAATCTTAAATACGATAGCGTGTTGGAAGCGGTGGATCCTTCCATCGAGCGGAAAATGCGTAGGCTCTTGAATTTGAGAGATGAACCGCTGTGGGTCTGTGGGAGTACTCATGAGGGAGAAGAAAGGATTGCTGTAAAGGTGTATCTTAAGCTTCTTAAAGACTTTCCAGATTTGCGCTTAGCATTAGTTCCAAGGCATCCGGAAAGGGCGCGTTCGATAGCTGACACTCTCCTTAGCCTTGGTGTGAGATTTTCGCTGCGCAGTGAGAACCCTCAGGATAAGGTGGTTTTGTGGGATCTTATGGGAGAGCTTTTTGGGTTGTACTCGGTTGCGACAGTTGTCTTCTGTGGAGGAAGTCTCGTGCCCCTTGGCGGTCATAACGTAATTGAACCCGCATCATGGGGTAAACCTGTTATATACGGTCCCTATATGGATGATTTCCTCGAGGAAACCAGATTTCTCGAAGAGGCGGGAGCGGGTTTTTCTGTAGCTGATGAGAATGAGCTTTACGAGGTTGTTCGTAGGCTGCTTCTTGACGGGAAGGCGAGAGAACGAATACAACTCTCGCTTAAAGAGTATCTCTCACGTTCTAAGGGAGTCTTGGAGAGGTATTTAAGCGTGATAGACGATCTTCTTGGAGGGGGTGTTTCTAATTAAAGGGTTTTTCTTTAAGACCGCGGGTAAGATAATCTTCGGAAGGGGAAGCTTAAGAAAGCTTTCTGAGGAAGTTAAGGCTTTTCGTGAGGGCAAGGCTCTCGTGGTAAGTGATGAAAACCTTTCTAAAGGTGAAATCGTTGAAAAGGTTATTGAGCTTCTTAGGGAAGCAGGTAGAGAAGTGGTAGTCTACGGAGACGTTTCCCCTGAGCCGAGGGTAGAGCATGCGGATAGAGCCGGGGAGCTTGCCAAGGATTGTGCATTCGTCGTTGGAATTGGCGGAGGAAGCTCGATGGACGTCGCTAAGGGAGCAAGCGTTCTTTCTGCGAATCCCGGTAAGGCGCGCGATTATATAGGCGTTGGAAAGGTTCTCCGTAAAGGAATACCAATAGTTGCTATACCGACCACTGCTGGTACGGGGAGCGAGGTTACTCCCACTGCGGTTTTCATATTTGATGAGAAGAAAAAGGGGGGTATAAATACTCCTTTTATAGTTCCTGATCTCGCCATTCTCGATCCTGAGCTTACCGTCAGTCTTCCGCCCTCTTTAACTGCCTCAACCGGCATGGATGCGCTAACTCATGCTCTCGAATCCTATGTGGCAAAGGCATCGAATCCCATGAGTGAGATATTTTCAGTGGAAGCTTTAAAACTCATATCGGCGAATCTGCGGCGCGCTTATGCTGATCCGGAAAATCTCGATGCTCGCGAAGGAATGATGCTTGGAAGCCTTCTTGCGGGCATCGCGCTCGCTCACGCCGGAGTTGGAGCGTGCCACTCTATATCTTATCCCTTAAGCTCATTTTATGGAATAGGGCATGGGCTTGCCAATGCCGTTTTGATCCCTCATGTTTCCTTTTATAATGCCATAGCGGTTCCGGAAAAGTACGCTCTTGTTGCTTCTATTCTGGGGGAGGATGTAGATGGGATGTCGCTCAGAGAGTCATCGTTTGCGGTTTATGATGCCCTTCTTAAGCTTCTTTACGATCTTAACCTTCCTGTTAATTTATACTCGCTTGGCATTCCGGAGGAGGATCTTCCTCGTATAGCTGCTTCTGCGCTTGAGGTGGATCGCCCTCTGGCAAATAATCCGAGAAAGATAGGGTACGATGAGATATACAACATTTTGCTTGAGACCTACAATTTTGGTAGAGAGGAGGGATTCTAACCATGTCGGGAAGCGAGCTTTTCGGTAAGGAAGAGATAGTCGAGGTTATAAAGGTTCTTGATAGAGGGATTCTTCATAGATATGCCTCGGAGCAATCGCTTGGGGTATCCGCGGTTAAGGAGTTTGAGAGGATGTTTGCCGAATATATGGGCGCAAAGCACGCCCTTGCGGTTATGTCCGGTACCGCTGCCTTAAAGGTGGTCTTAGCCGCTCTGGGTATAGGCCCTGGAGATGAGGTGATAACCACGTGCTATACCTTTGTCGCCACGCCTGAAGCCATTCTTGATGCTGGTGCGATACCGGTTCTGGTTAACATAAATTCTACTTTGAACATAGATCCTGAGGAGGTAGAAAGAAACATAACGGAGAGGACGAGAGCCATAATAGTGGTTCACATGACTGGCGTGCAGGCGAGGATAGATCTGCTTAAGGAGATAGCGGATAAGCATGGGCTTTACCTTATAGAAGATAACGCTCAAGCCTGTGGTGCAAGCTTCAAGGGGAAGAAGCTCGGAACCTTTGGGCACTTTGGGACTTTCAGTTTTGACTTTTATAAGCCTATAACTACCGGCGAGGGAGGCATGATACTGACCGATGATGATGAGCTCTTCTTCAAGGCAGACTGCTATCATGATCACGGTCATGTTCATGATATGAGCATACCTCGTGCCTTAGAAAAATGCTATTGCCTTGGCTTTAACTACAGGATGAACGAGATTCAGGGGGCTCTCGGTCTGGCACAGATAGCCAAGATGGATGAGGTTATAAGAAGGCAGAGGGAAAACAAGGCTTATATAAA
>JAGHDO010000039.1 GCA_021159885.1 Synergistota bacterium
TCGGAGGGAGAGAATCTCAGCGCTTCAAGAAGAGCAAGATGAGAATCAGTATAATCCTTATCTCTCGGAAAACGAACAATTTTAACACCAGCGCCTTCGAAATAAAGCAACGCTTCTGCTGAAATCGAATCCATATCGCCGATCAAAATGTCAGGTTTTATTCCCCAAGCGTATAGATAGTTTCCACCCCCGTCGGCACATATTATAAGATCCGCCTCTTCAAGCAAAGATTTATAGAGCCTCTCGTTTTTATAATCTCCATAGGTAAAAATCAATATTTTCAAGCTCTCTCCACTCCTACCTTAGAATTTCCCTCAGCTCCTCCTCGCTTTTTAGGATATCCCTTGGCTTACCCCCTCCCTTGGAAGGACCTACTATCCCCATTCTCTCAAGCATATCAAGGAGGCGAGCCGCACGAGCATACCCTATACCAAGCTTTCTCTGAAGCAATGTTGCAGACGCGGTTTTGGTATTAACTATAACCTCAAGGGCTTTTTTAAAGAGGGGATCCTGCGGAATCTCCCCCATTTCCTCCTCGGGAACTTTAAGAAGATCTTCCCAGTACCGGGGCTCTCCCTGTTCCTTAAGATAAGCGACTATTCTTCCAACATCCTCATCACCCACCCAGGCACACTGTGCTCTTATAGGCTGACCAGCTGTGGGAGACAGAAAAAGCATATCCCCCTTACCGAGAAGTCTTTCAGCTCCAGAAAAATCAAGTATCGTCCTTGAATCAGCCTGTGATGGTAGCGAAAAAGCTATACGCGCCGGAATATTCGCCTTTATTAAGCCCGTAACGACGTTCACTGAGGGCCTCTGAGTGGCGAGAATAAGGTGAATTCCAGTAGCGCGAGCCATCTGAGCCAGCCTGCATATAGACTCCTCAACCTCTTTGGGGGAAAGCATCATAAGATCCGCAAGCTCATCTATTATAACTACGATGTAATGGAATTTTTCCTCCTTTTCCAACTTGTTATATCCGTTTATATCCCTCACACCGAGTCGCGAAAATCTCCTATATCTCTTATCCATTTCCTCAAGAAGACGCTTCAGAACGTTCACGGCGTCCTTAACTTCCGTTATGACCGGAACTGCCAGATACGGTATGTCATTGTAAACGCTGAACTCAACCCGCTTAGGATCTATTAAAACAAGCCTGATATCCTCGGGCTTATTCCTGAATATCAGACTCATTATGATCACATTAAGGCAGACGCTTTTACCGGAGCCGGTTGCCCCCGCAACGAGAAGATGAGGAAGATCCGCTATATCTATAACAAGGGGGGAACCCGCAACATCTTTTCCGAGAGCTACCGCTAAAGGGGATTTTAGCTTCTTAAAGCTTGAGGATCTGAGAATCTCCTTAAGATATACAACTCTCCTTACCCTGTTAGGAACTTCTATGCCGACAAGTCCCTTTCCAGGTATCGGAGCCTCTATCCTAACGCTCTCAGCCTTGAGATTCAACGTTATCTCCTTCGATAAGGAAGCAATTCTATTAACCTTGACCCCTTTAGCAGGCTCTACCTCGAATCTGTGAACGGTGGGACCGACCACTACATTAACCACTCGAGCGGATATGCCAAAGTTTTTAAACGTTTCCTCAAGCTCTCTCTTCTCCTCCTCTACCGGTTCCCCATCACCTTTATAGACGGGAGGATCCGAAAGAAGACTTAAGGGGGGTGGCAGACCCCCTCCGGAAGCCTCACCGACAGTCGTTGAAACTCCTTCATCTACCGCAACCACAGCTTTCTTTCTCTTAGGTGCTTTTTCTATCTTTTTAGCCTCTTTAACCTTTATTTCTCTCTTTTCACCCTCACGCTTAAGCTTTCTCATAAGATAAATAAGAGCCCTCAAAGGCTTGCCCAGAAGCCAGTATCCAACAAGCCCGAGGGAAAAGGTCAATATAATGGCGCTACCCGCTGTTCCAACATAGTAATTAAGCTTTGAAAAGAGATAGCTACCTAATATCCCTCCTCTTGCGGGAAAGAGACGAGGAGGAAGGACAAGATGAAAGAGAATCGAAAGAAGAGGTAAGAGCAAAAGAAGCGGTAAAATCGGCACGCGGAGACCTAACAAGGAAAGCCCTTCAAGAAAAAGCAAGAGAGCAAATAAAAAAGAGGAAAAGCCAAATAATTTAAATAACTCTTCTTTGAAAAAGCTTCCAACCCTTCCAGTTTTAAAATCGAGCAGGCTTATAAAGAGAAAAACAGAGAATATGAGCAAGAAGATCCCAAATGCTATCCTTCTTTTATCCCTCTCCACCAACTACAAGCCCCCCCACAAGCATGGTTGGCTGTCCATCCCCCACGGGAACGCCCTGACCATCCTTACCACATACTCCCACATCAAACCTGAGATCCTTACCAAGCATTTTAACGTTCCTCAGAACCTGGGGACCGTTCCCCATCAAAATAGCCCCCTTAACTGGTCTTCCTTTCTTCCCCTTCTCTATAAGATATCCCTCAAGAACCTTGAAGACGAAATCACCATTAGTAGGATTAACCTCTCCCCCTCCCATCTTAACGACGAGAAGCCCTTTCTCAACCGATGAGATAATTTCCTCGAATTCGTGCTCTCCCCTTTCTAAAAAGGTATTTGTCATGCGCGGAATAGGATAATCCTCAAAGCTTTCCCTCCTGCCGTTCCCAGTTAAAGGAAGGTCCATCAGCTTAGCGGAAAGCCTGTCGGTCATGTAACCTTTCAAAACTCCATTTTCTATGAGAACGCTTCTTCTCACCGGTATTCCCTCATCGTCATATCCAAGAGTTCCACCAAGCCCAGGTATGGAACCATCATCAACGAGCGTTACTAAGGGAGAGGCAACCTCCTCTCCTATCTTTCCAGCGTAAACTGAAGCATCTTTCCTAACTATATCCGCCTCGAGTCCATGACCACAAGCCTCATGAATCATCGTTCCCCCAGCCTCACCTGAGATAACTACATCCATAACACCCGCTGGCGCGGGCCCAGCAGAGATAGCGAGCAAACCTCTTTTAAGCGCTTTTTCAGCGACTTTAAAAAGATTTTCCTCTTCCAGAACCTCATCCCCCTTCGTCCCTCCGAGAATCTCATAGGCACTTTCAAGCTTTCCATCCTTTTCAATCACGACTGCCATAGACAGGAAGGTATAAATCCTTAAATCCTCGACTAACCGTCCCTCATCGTTTCCTATCCAAACATTCTGAGAAGACCTCCTGTAAGATAGAATAACCTGCCTCACGAACTCATTCTTCCTTAAAAAGCCATTTACCTTCCAAAGCACCTCGGCAATATCATTCAACGAGTCTCTCCTAAGAGGAATCATTTTTCTCTCAGGGAGCTCCTTAACGATTAGCTTTCCTTCCTCTCCAGCACTTATTGCTTCCCTTATAGCTTTTATACCCTTATCAAGGTAACCTCTGTCTGGCAAGCCATGACAATAATAGGTGCTTTCCCCTTTAACCACCCTTAATCCCATTCCTTTTTTAAACCCATATGAAGAGAACTCAAGCTTATCATCCTCTATTTTAAAGCTCTCCCCACTTGAGGTTTCTACAAAAACATCGCTTAAATCCCCAAGGCTGTGTATGCTATCCAAAGCGGTGAGAACCAATTCCCTGTAGTCCAAGAAACTCACCTCCTGATGCTGTTCCTCAAGGTAACCTTAACTCCCTCAGGGACATTTAGGAAAAGATCTCCTTCTCCCCTAAAGATTGAAACCCATCCTATTCCCGAAATAGCTATATCTTGACCGGATCTCACAGCAAGCAGTTTTCCTTCCCATCCCTTGCTTTCTATTTTATCGATACATCCTTTACAGGGAGGCACAAGCCACTCCCCTACCCCCTTTTGTAGTATCTCGCGAAACCTCACCTCATTCGTTTCATGTAGAGGAATCTCACAAGATATAAAGGGTTTAAGAAGAAACTTCCCTTTTTTAATCGACAAGATTACAAGCCCCCCAAGCATCAGACTTCTTCCCTCTCTTAGTAAGAAAACCTTGCCCGAAAGCTTCTTAGAGGGTATAACCCTTTTCTGGCAATTTGAGCAAAGGATATCGTAAAGTCTCCCTTCTGGAACTATCCCAGGCGTATCGAGAAAAA
>JAGHDO010000040.1 GCA_021159885.1 Synergistota bacterium
GAAGTAATGAGAACTGGTACTGTCAAGTGGTTTAACGCGGCTAAGGGTTATGGGTTTATAACCGACGATGAGGGCGGAGATGTCTTCGTTCACTACACTGGGATTAAGGGAAGTGGCTTCAGAACGCTTGAGGAAGGTCAGAGGGTTCAGTTTGAAATTAAAGAAGCTCCTAAGGGTCCTCAAGCCATAAACGTCACCAAGATTTAAGAGTACTTAGGTCGAGAGAAAAAGGGGCTCGGGGTTAAAAACCCCGAGCCCCTTAAATTTTCCCCTCATACTCCCCAGAGCCAGCCTCCATCCACCACGAATATGTTCCCCGTGGCGTATGAGGATGCCTCTGAAGCTAAGTAGACCGCTATTCCCTTCAGGTCCTCGGGCTTTCCCCATCTTCCGAGTGGAATCCGGGAAAGTATCTTCTCGCTTCTTGCAGGGTCTTTTCTCAAAGCCTCGGTCATATCGGTTTCTATATATCCTGGAGCTATCGCGTTAACTCTTATGCCGTATTTTCCCCACTCGTTTGCGAGCTCCTTGGTCAGCTGGGCTACAGCGCCCTTGCTTGCCGAGTAAGCCGGTATGTTTATTCCCCCCGCGTAGGATATCACTGAGGCGATGTTTATTATCGAGCCCTGAATTCTCCTTTCGATCATGCTTCTTGCAACGAGTTGAGTTGTCAGGAAAAGACTTCTTAGGTTTACGTTGATTACCTCGTCCCATTTTTCCAATGGATATTCTTCAGCTCGTTCTCTGTGAATTATACCCGCTGCGTTAACCAGTATGTCTATTTTTCCCATCTTCTCGAGAGAAAAATTAACGATTTTTCTTATGTCCCCCTCGTTTGCGAGATCTCCAGCTATTACATGGCACTTTCCACCTATCCATGCTATTTTTTTCTGAGTTTCATTGAGCTTTTCTGCGTTTCTTCCGGTGATTACGACCTCCGCTCCCGCTTCAGCAAGCCCCTCGGCGATAGCCCTTCCTATGCCTCTTGAAGCTCCCGTTATGAGCGCGCCTTTTCCATTGAGCGAGAATTTATCAAGGATTCCCATATCTTAGGCTCACCCCTTTCCCGTATTTTTCTCTCGATGGCAACTTTATGGGGAAGGCTTCTTAACCGCCTCATTATCACGGGGAGCGTTTCTCGGGAGAGCTTTCTTTTTTCCTTAGGAAAATCCCACAGGATTTTTCGAACTATAGCGCTTACTTCTATCTCATCCGCTTTTTTTTTAACGTTATTCTCGATTATTCCTTTAAGCTTCCTGATAAAGTCAACAAGCTCTTTCTCATCTATGTTTACTGTAAGCAGCGCTTCTCCGGTTATCCCGAACTGATTTATAGATAAAAGCTCCTCATACGGAACCGGTTCTCTTTTCATATCGGCGAGCTTAAGAAGCCTTTCTAATCGCAGTTTTCTTGAGAGAAAGTATAGATCTATGAGATCTTTCATTTCCGCCCTATCTTCAAACGCGATGATTTTATTTACGCCTATGTTGGCGAGGTTATCTATAAAGAAGCCTTCCTTTACCCTGATGGTTCTTCCCAGATGGTTAAATTCGGTAATTATCTCTACCTTTAAGCTCTCTATCCATAGCCTTGCGAAGGATGGAGACGCGTACTCCAGCTCTACCTTAAGCCCATTTTTTTCAAGGAGGAAAGCCATTCTTCTGGCTATGTTGCTTATCTTTTCCGGTAGCTTCGTGAAGAGATCTATGTCTTCTGAAAGCCTGTGATGAAAGTAGAACCTCGAGAGCGCGGTTCCTCCCGAGAGAAATGCAAGGGAGCCGTAATCCTCCGAGATCGCTCTAAGTATTTTATCCTGCAGGGGATAGATCCTCTCGTGAAAGAGCTTTCTTTCCTCCTCGCTTGCTATCTTGAGCTTTCCCGCTTTCATCGCTGTCTTCCTCCTTCCTTAAATCTATTATACTGCATTTATCGTGATATAATCATTAAAGATCTGAATGCCTTCTGCCGAATTTAAAAAGGGAAGGGGAGATAGCTAAATGCTTCGCAGGGACATTGGCATCGATCTCGGCACGGCGAGCGTTCTGGTTTATGTGAAAGGTGAGGGCATCGTTTTAAACGAGCCCTCCGTGGTCGCGATAGAGGCGTCTACTAAGAAGATTTTAGCGGTGGGAGAGGAAGCGCACAGAATGCTGGGGAGAACCCCCAGCAATATCGTGGCGATAAGGCCCTTGAAAGAGGGAGTTATAGCCGATTACGAGGTTACGGAGAGCATGCTGAGGCATTTCATTAAAAAAGCGTTGGGCAAGAAGCACTTTTTCTTCAGACCTCGCGTTATGATATGCATTCCCTCTGGGGCGACGGATGTTGAGAAAAGGGCGGTTCTCGAGGCTACGGTTCAGGTAGGCGCATCTGAAGCTTTCTTGATCGAGGAGCCAATGGCTGCGGCGATAGGCGCCGGCGTTAACGTGGCGGAACCGCGCGGGAACATGGTAGTCGATGTTGGAGGAGGAACCACGGATGTAGCGGTAATATCTCTCGGTGGAATAGTGGTGAGTAATTCTTTAAGAGTTGCGGGAAACAAGATGGACGAGGCGATAGTGAAATATGTGAGAGCGAAGTATAACCTGCTTATAGGGGATCAGACCGCGGAGGAGATAAAGAAGAGGATAGGTTCGGCGATGCCGATGGAGAAGAAGAGAATGGAGGTCAGGGGAAGGGATCTCGTTATGAGGCTTCCCAAGACCATAGAGATAACGACGGATGATGTGGTTGAGGCTATAAAGTCAGAGGTTGAGACGATAGTTATGGGGGTTCAAGGAGTTCTAGAGAAGACCCCGCCTGAGCTTGCCGCTGATATTATCGAGAGGGGAATAATTTTAACCGGTGGCGGAGCTCTCCTTGATGGATTGGACAGGTTGATCTCCGAAAGAACTGGCGTTCCCGTGATGGTTGCGGAAGATCCCTTAACCTGTGTGGTGAGAGGCACGGGCAAGGCTTTGGAGGAGCTCGATGCCTTAAAAGGTGGGGTAGTAAGAGGATCCTTAAGGAGGTAGAGAGCGCTTGATAAGGGGAATTTACACGGGCTGTAGCGGAATGCTCATACAGCTTGCAAGAACGAATGTTATAGCGAATAACCTTGCCAATGTTGATACGGTTGGGTTCAAGCGTGAGGAGACGGTATTCAGAGCCTATCCTGAGCACGAGATAGTAAGGGTTTATGATCAGACCCCTTCTTCCCTTTTTGAGCTTGCTCTTCCCTTCAGGCAGGCTCCCGTGATCGGAAAGCTCGGCACCGCCAGCGTTGTCGATGAGACCTTTATAGAAGGAACGGCGGGACCCCTTATAAATACGGGAAATCCCCTTGATCTTGCGCTAAGAGAGGAGGGGACATTCTTCGTTCTTCAGGACTCCAAGGGAAGGAGATACTATACTCGCGCAGGAAACTTCACTCTTAACTCGAACGGCGAGGTTATCTCCCAGAGCGGTTATAAGCTTTTGAGCGAGGGAGGTCCCATAGCGGTTCCTGAGGGAAGCGAGATAAGGTTTTCGGAAGACGGCAGGTTCTTTATAGATGGCGAGGAAGCGGGGAGGCTTCTTATAGTAAAGTTTAAAAAACCCGCTTATCTTAAGCGGATAGGTAAAAACCTCTATTTTGAGACGAGCGCGAGCGGAAAGCCAGTTCGGCAGGAGACGGTTATGCTCGCCGTTGGAATGCTTGAGGGAAGCAATGTCTCTCCGGTTAAGGAGATGGTTGAGCTTATAGAGGCTTACAGGGCATATGAGGCCAATCAGAGGATGATCACGACGCAGGATGACTCGCTTGGAAGAGCGATAACGACATTAACGAGAGTCGGTTAAAGGAAAGGGAGGGGGTGAGAGGGCTTTGATAAGGGCTCTCTGGTCTGCTTCAACGGGAATGATAGCCCAGCAGTTTAATCTCGATATGATCTCCAATAATCTGGCTAACGCCAATACCGTTGGTTTTAAGAAGGGGAGGGTGGACTTTGAGGATCTCTTCTATCAGACAGGTAGAGAAGCGGGCGTTCCCAACACTACGGGCGAGCAGCTCCCGACCGCTATACAGGTAGGTCTCGGGGTGAGGATCGCAGCAACCCCGAGGATGTTTTCTCAGGGACCGATGATTCAGACGGGAAATCCGCTCGACATAGCTATAGAGGGGGATGGCTTCTTTAAGATAACCATGCCTGATGGCTCTACCGCTTATACGAGAGACGGTAGCTTTAAGCTCGATAGCGAGGGAAATATAGTTACCTCGGACGGTTATAAGCTCGAGCCCGCCATAACGATACCGGAGGATACGGAGTCAATAGCGATAACCTCTGATGGGAATGTCGTGGTCAAGAGAGCTGGTTCTACGGAGCCCGAGGTTTTGGGACAGATAACCTTGGCGAGGTTTATAAACCCCGCGGGCTTGAAGGCTATAGGTAAGAATCTCTTCGTTGAGACGGCTGCCTCCGGCGCCCCCATAGAGGGGAATCCGGGAAGCGAGGGATTCGGCACCTTACAGCAGGGCTTTCTCGAGGCTTCCAACGTTCAGGTGGTTGAGGAGATGGTCAGAATGATAGTTGCTCAGAGAGCTTATGAGTTCGACTCGAGAGCCATTCAGACCGCTGACGATATGCTGAGAACCGCGAATGCCCTTAAGAGGTAGATTTAGCGATGCTTAAGAGAATCGCTCTTTCGCTGATCATCGTTCTGCTTTTTGTGAGCCCCGCCTTGGGGGCGAGAGCGGTAGTTGACATAGCGGGGTATAGCCTCGTTAAGGGAAGGGTTGTGCTTCTTGGAGATATAGCCAGGATAAGCGGAAGGGATGTTGCCCTCGTTGAATCTTTAAAGAGGGTTCCCATAGCTTCAGCGCCCCCGCAGGGTGAGGCAGAAGAGATAAATCTGCTTGAGATTAGAAACGCCCTTCTAAGGAGCGGTTTGAACCTTGAAGGGGTTCTCTTCAGGGTTCCCAAGAAGATAGTCGTTGCCTGTGCTTCCAAGGGAAGCCTGGACAGAGTTCTGGGCGAATACTTGATAGGCAGATTCGGAGAGAGCGTAAGCTGGCGGGTTTTTTCCACCCCTTCCCTTCCTCCCGACGCACGATTTAGAATAGTAACCCCGGGGGTCGTGCGTCGGGACAACTTTTATATAATTCCCATCGTTTATTACCTTGACGATGGTTCGGTGGGAAGGGTGGATCTTAAGGTGAAGGTCTCGGTTAGAAAGAGCGTCGTCGTTGCCTTAAGAGACCTTGCCTGGCACGAGCTCATAAACGATGGGGATGTAGCTCTTATCGAAAAGGAGGTTGATCCTCTTCTTCCCGCGTGCACCTCGCTTTCTCAAGTTCTCGGCAAGAGGTTAAAAAAGCCGGTCAGGAAGGGAAATGTTATTCTTAAGGGATTTCTGGAGTCTCCGCCGGTTGTGAGGAGGGGATCTCCCGTCGTTATCGTAGCGCGCGTTGGTGCGGTTGAGGTCAGGGCGAAGGGTAAGGCGTGTGGAAACGGAAGCGTCGGGCAGGAGATCGTTGTCCTGAATGTCTCAACGGGCAGAAAGATAAGAGCTGTGGTTCTGGGTCCGGGGCTGGTTCAGGCGGTAGTTGAAGGGGGGATCTTAAAATGCGGAAAGTGATTCTGGTGATCGCGCTCCTTTTGCTTTATGCTTTGCCCTCGTATGGCGGTTCCCTGTGGAAGGATGGCTTTAATCTCTATGGTGATAAAAGGGCTTCTCGCGTTGGAGATATAGTCTATGTTCTCATAGAGGAGAGCGCTACGATGAAGCAAAAAGCCACGACGAAGAGCTCTAAGAACGCATCTTTAAACGCCTCTCAGAGGGGGGTTAGCTTTTTAAAGAGGCTTCTTCCGGCGAGCCTGACCGCTAAGGGAAGCTATGATGGAACCGACCAGACGGATAGGACTACGATATTTACGGCGGAAATAGCCGCCAAGATCGTGAAGGTTTTGCCCAATGGCAACTTTATTATAGAAGGGGAACACTACTTTAAGGGTAATAAGGACGCGGTGAAGATAGTCGTCAGGGGAATGATTCGCCCCGAAGATATATCCGCTGATAACACGATTCCCTCTTCAAAGATATGCGATGCGGAGATCCTCTTCTACGGCAAGGGGTTATTTGGGAACGTGCATCATCCGGGTATCCTCACGCAGATATTTAACCTCCTCTTTTAAGGTGATGAGTCTTGAGGTTCTGGGATAGAGAGCGGGGAGGTTTCTCCCCTGACGCCTCTTCATGTAAGGGCAGTTGAGGAGTTAGTAGCGGGGAGGGGTGAGAGGGCATGAAAATGAAAAAAAGGTTCTTTTCTTGGGTGCTTGTGGCGTTCTTGCTTTCCTTGGTTTTTGCTACCGCTGTCTATTCTGCTCCTAAGGTTAGGCTTAAGGATATAGCCCATGTGGAGGATGCGCGCCCCAATCAGCTTATAGGCATGGGGCTCGTTGTGGGATTGAAAGGCACGGGAGACAAGGTCAAGATTACCCCGCAGATGATTCATAATCTCCTGAGGCACTTTGATCTTTCCATCGCGGCGAGAGACATAAAGTCGAAGAACGTAGCTGCGGTTATGGTTACCGCTAATCTCCCGCCGTTCGCGAAGCCCGGAACGAGGATAGATGTTACGGTTTCATCGATAGGGGATGCCAAAAGCCTTGAGGGGGGATATCTTCTTTTAACCCCGCTTAAAGGACCTGATGGAAACGTATATGCTGTCGCTCAAGGTCCAGTTTCTATAGGTCCTCCCGGTTCTTTTCCCACGGTTGGGGTGATTCCTAACGGGGCGATCGTTGAGAGGGAGGTTCCCGTGGAGCTCGTGAGGAAGGGAAGACTTACCGTGGTTTTAAACGATCCCGACTTTACCACTGCGAAGAGAGTTGCGGATAGTATAAATGAGAGCTTTGGCAGAAAAATAGCGGTAGCCGTTGATGCCTCAAGGATAGATGTCAGGATTCCTTTATCTTATAGAAGAGATGTTGTTTCCTTTATATCTTCTCTTGAGGAGCTTGAGGTCGTTCCCGACGCGCCGGCCATCGTTGTCATAAATGAGAGGACGGGAACCATAGTTATGGGTGAGAATGTCAGGATATCTAAGGTCGCCATAGCTCATAAAAACTTCTCCATAACGGTTGGAGCGCCTGTGGGAAGCCCCGTTCCGCCGGCTGAGGGTCATATGATAGAGTTTCCCGAGACGACGACGGTTGGCGATGTGGTTAAGGCGTTAAACGCGGTTGGCGCGACGCCGAAGGATATAATTGCGATACTTGAGGCCATGAAGAAGGCGGGTGCTTTGCATGCAGAGCTTAAGAGTATGTGAGGATTATTTTCTTGGTCCGGTTCGGATTCCCTCGGATAAAAAGAAGGCTTTAAAGGTCGTTTCTGAGGAGTTTGAGGCGATTTTTATACACATGCTCTTGAGGCAGATGAGAAAGACGGTCCCAAAGGGCGGTTTTCTGCCCGAATCGAGGGCGATGGAGATATATAAAGACATGTTTGATATGGTTCTTTCAAGGGAGCTTGCTAAAAGAGAGGTTTTGGGTATAGCGAAAATGGTCTATAAACAGTATGAGAGAAGTCTCAAGTAGCGTGGGATCTGGTCTCCCCTCTCTTCCCTTTGTGCTAAAATTATAAAGGTGGAGGGAGGGGTTTTTCTTATGGGTTGCCTTGATATCCCCACTAAAAGCTTCGTTCGATTCGAGAGAGGAAACCTCATTATTAGCAAAGAGGGAGCTCGTGCTGTCGCCCTTTGTGTTCTTATAGGAGATAAAATCGTTCTTCTTAACCCCGTTCTGGAAAGGTGGATAGGTCTACCCGCTGAGGAGCTAATGGGTCGTAGCCTTATAGACCTCGTTCATCCGGATGATAGAGAGCCCTTAAAAGACGCTATAGAAAGAATATATGATGGTCTCGGGGCCCTTTTTATAGGGGTTAAGATGATAACGCGAGGAAAGGGAGTTCTGTGGGTTGTGCTGACGCTTAATCCCGTTATATACAGGGAGAGGAAAGCCATACTCGTTAACATTGTGGATATGACCGAGCTTAGAAAGGTGGAGTGTAGTGCGAATGACGAGCTTTTTGAGCTTCAAAAAGCCATATTTGAGGCGATTCCCCATGCCATAGTGGGACTTGAGAACAGAAGGATTATATTTGCCAATAATGCGGTATATGATATATTCGGCTGGCGACCTGATGAGCTTATAGGCAAAACGATGAGGGTTCTGTTTCACAGCGATAGGGAGTATGAGGAAGAGGGAAGGAAGTTTTACTCTATTCTGAGGAAGAAAAGGACGCATAGAATAGAGTTTACCTATAAGAGAAAGGATGGAAAGGATGTAGTTTGTATAACGAGCGTTTCCAGAATCGGAGACGATCCTGAGTGCAGGCGTGTTGTTGCAACTCATACGGACATAACCGAGATGAAGAGGATAGAGCGCGAGTGCAACAGATTGCATGAACAGCTTCGCAAGTATACCAATCACCTTCATGATATGCTTGAGGGAGAGCGCTCGGTTATAGCGCGGGAGATACATGATGAAATAGGTCAAACATTGACCGCGCTTAAAATGGGACTTTTCAGGATTAGAGAAGAGGTTAAGGGGGAAAACGGCAAGCTGGAGACGGAACTCACATCAATGATAAACCTTGTGGAAGGAGCGATTCGGTCTACGAGAGATCTCGTTGCCCAGCTTAGACCTGTTTTGCTCGATGATCTCGGCTTTATACCCGCTATGGAATGGCTTATAGATGAGTTTCAACGCATGACTGATGTAGAGGTAGATGTCGTTTTCCACCCGGTTATAGAGCACATTAAGCTTGATAAGA
>JAGHDO010000041.1 GCA_021159885.1 Synergistota bacterium
CTTTAAAGGGGCAGATATACATAGCTTTGGAGTGGGAACCTCTTACCTACAGGCACTTTAAAGAAGATTTCTACAGTGCGGTTGAAGGGCTTTTCAAGAGACTATCCGATAAGAAAGCGGAAAGATTTAAGGAAGTTCTGGAGGACGAAGATGGCTATGAGCTTCTTTTCGGGAGACCTTTGGGACTTGTGCCGTATGAGGAGCATTGTGTTGTATGTGGAGAGAGTGAGAAAGAAAAGATTTCCCTCCGTGAGGATGTTGAGCTTGTATTGTGCTCAGTTTGTAGTTCGTTTATCGATCTTTCTGAGGAAGGGAAGAATAAAAACTATGTCTGTTTAAAGAAAAGGGGTGTCTCTGAGGGGATCAAAGATTACAATTATGTCTTCGATCTGCTAGGATTTGAAGTTGATCCTTGTGCTGAGGATGATATCTGTGATAATGCTTGCAAGGATGGAGTACTTCTTTATTATCCCTCCTTGAAAAGGCCTGATAAGACCTTTGAAAATCTTGTTAATGAGTGCGAAGGAGATAAGCTTCTATGTTTTCTTAAACTTGACCTTGATAATCTCGGCAAGTTGTTTAGAGAGGGCCTGGGAAAAACCAAAGATAAGGGGCAGAATTACACTATTTCGAGAGTTGCCGCTTTAAGCAGGATGCTTTCTTTATTCTTTGAGAGGTATCTTCCTGAAAAGCTTATTTCCGATGGGGATTATCTTGTATTTGCGGGAGGGGATGACGCGTTCATTATATCTCCTTGGAATAGGGCTTTATATCTCTTTGAGGATATAGAGGAAAAGTTCAGAAAATTTGTGGGGGATAATCCCAAGATAACCTTTTCATGCGGGATCTTTTTGGCTAAGCATAATTTCCCGGTTAAGAGAGCTTCTGCGAGAGTTGAAGATGAACTTCACCGTGCTAAAAGCGATAGGAAAGAGCACGAACCTGAAACTCAGAAGAATAAGGTCTCGATGTTTGGGGAAGTGCTAACAAAAGAGGAGTTTAAAGGAGTTTTAAAGTTATGGAGAAAATACAAGCTTGTCTTTGAAAGGAATGGAGGTAAGGCAAGGGGGACGCTCTTTAGATTGATTAGGCTTGCTAAAGAGCTTGAAAGACCGAATGGGTCAAGTAGCTTTAAACTTCCCAAACCATGGCTTGTAGCCTATCTTCTCAGAGATATGGATGATAGGGATTTTATGAAGGAAATGGTTGATCTTTATGAGGGGCTCGCTTTCTGTCCGGAGGTTAGTATTGAGGGAGAAACTATAAGGGTGAGAAACCCGAGACTCCTTTATGTGGCCTTATCTCTTGCTTATCTTTCTACAAGGGAGGTGTAGAAAAAGAAATGGGTAGGGGAGGATTTGAGTCTCCAAGAGAGGGAATAGGTAGCTTGAAAGAGTTCATAAAAGAAAATGCACTTAGGATTAACTCCATAACTGATCCTGATGTCTTAAATAAGTTTTGCGAAAAAGTCAGGCGGTTTGCCAAGTGGGATAAGGCAAATTATAGGCAAATCAGGAATATATATAATGCAATAAAAAGTATTAATAGCATTGAAGAGCTTATAAAGCTTAGACCTATCTTGGCTTATATTGGAGCGAGGAATGACATAAGGAATTTAACAGATTTTCTTGAGGATCTTATCAGAGCCATAAGAAACAATAAGGAACTGATGAGTTTTAAAAAGTTTATGGAAATGTTTATCTGCTATAAGAGGGTGGAAAGAAATTGAAGGGGGGAGAAGCCTTGAAGCTGATGGGAAGAATTCTAATAAATGGCAGATTAAAGGCGAGGACAGGGCTTCGCATCGGTGGATCTAAGGAAGTGCTCGAAGTAGGAGGACTTGACTTACCTGTGATAAAAGATCCCTTTGGAGTGCCTTACATTCCGGGATCATCATTGCGCGGAAAAATAAGATCACTCCTTGAGCTTCATAGAGGCAGAGGAAAATTTGAAATAGAAGGAGAGAGCTTTTACAATATCGAGGAATTTTTTAAGAAGTATAACCAACTTATCGCTTCTGGAGAAAGGCCCGAATTCAAGGGTGGCCCATGTTGCTGTGGAGAATGCGAGATTTGCAAGCTTTTTGGTGTACCTGCGAATGAAAATAAACTTCCGCTTAATCCAACAAGATTAGCCGTAAGGGATGCTTTTCTTGACAAGGATCACTGGAATGGGTATTTCAAGGAAGCTGATATCCTTGGAGGGGCTTACACCGAGGTGAAATACGAGAACTCCATAGATAGGCTTACCTCTGCCGCGAATCCGCGTCAGGTGGAGAGGGTGCCTGCTGGGGCTCGGTTTGATTTTGAGATGAGCTTGAAGCTACTAGATGAGAGTGATGTCGATCTCCTGAAAACGCTCTTTGAAGGTATGAAACTCCTTGAGGATGACTATCTCGGAGGGCATGGCTCGAGAGGCTATGGTGCTGTTAAATTCGAAAATATAAGTATAAGGTTTAGAGGACGTGATTACTATGAGGGGGAAGGAGAAGAGGAGGAAGTCGATAAAGCAGAGGATCTTTCAAAAGTGAACCTCAAAAATATTATTGACAAGGTTAAGAGC
>JAGHDO010000042.1 GCA_021159885.1 Synergistota bacterium
AAAAACTATCGCGCGAACTCGACTTCACAATTCACTACTGGAGAAGCAAGGAGAAAGCGGAGGTTGACTTCGTGCTGAGAAAGGGCGAGGAAATTCTCCCCATCGAGGTAAAGTGGTATGCTGGAAAATCCCTCTCGCCTCCGAGATCGTTGAGGAGCTTTATAAAAAGATACAATCCTCCTCTTGCCATCATTCTAACTCCAAATACCGAGGGCTTCGGAAGAGCAGAAAATACAGACATTAAGATCTCCCCATTCTACAAAGCAGATGAGCTGATTAGGAAGCGCTTCTGTGAGTATCGCTGATTAAAGATCTTAACCCATCCGAAGAAACCCCGCAACCTGCGAGGAACGCTACCGCCACTGTGATAATTAGCCATAGAGAAGCTTTGGCTGCCATTTGAATAAACGGTTTCATTTGCCTCCTTTTTCTATTTTACCCCTTTCTTTTGCAAATGCGTCAAGACTTTTTCCTTTCTGATATAATAGACTTTATGAAAAAGAAGGGCTTAACCCTGATAGAGCTTCTCGTGGCTCTGGCAATAGCTGCCTTTATAGGCGGGAGCCTGCTGGGGCTGCTTCTTGGAGTCACGAGAAGTAAAAGCTTTTCTGAAACCATCTCAACTGAAAATCAGATAGTAAGGGGACTTTTCGATCTCCTCTACTCAGATCTACGCTGTTCGTTTCAAACAAAAAGGGGGCTTAACTTCGTGGGAGAGAAAAACAGGCTTTCTTTCCTGAAAATGGGAATCCACTCCCTTGAAAGGGTAGAGTATGAGTTTAAGGATGGGGAGTTTAAGAGAAACGACGAAACGGTGCTTAAAGATAAAAAATTCAGCATAAGTTTCAGGTTCCTTAAAAAAAGGAGGTGGCTATCAAGCTGGAAGAAAGCTGGTAGCAAGCCGGATGCAGTAGAAGTTAGTATAAAATACGGCACAGATGCCTTTAAAGCACTTATTCCCACACATTAGGAGGTGTAAAGTTTGAAAAAACTTTTTGCGGGAATTTTGTTTTTACTTCTTTTAAGCCTTCCTGGATATGCCTGGGGAGCAAACTGGACGGTTATGGTATATATGGCAGCGGATAACAATCTTGAGTCAGCCGCCATAAATGATTTTCTTGAGTTATCTTCTATAGGCTCATCAGGCGAGGTTAATATAGTGGTTCAGCTTGACAGGGGAGGACATGATTCAAGCTATGGCGGGTGGACAACTGCAAACAGGTTTTACATAACTCAGGGAATGGAACCAACGCTAAATAATGCGATATTGGACTGGGGAGATGGCCAGGGAGGACGAGAGGTCGACATGGGAGATCCAGAAGTTCTAAAAGACTTTGTAAGCTGGGCAATGAGTAACTATCCAGCGAATCACTATCTTCTCGTTATATGGAATCATGGACAGGGATGGAAAGGAAAAGATCAAAGAAAGGGCTTTCTTCCTCTTAAGTGGGTGTGCCTTGATGAAACCAGCAACGATGTTCTATGGGCATATGAGCTGAGAAATGCCCTTGAAGGCATGAACCTGAATATCGTAGCAATGGATGCCTGTCTAATGGCAACCATAGAAATCATGTCAGAGCTAAATGGAATAGCAAACTACTACGTAGCATCCGAGGAGACAATTCCCTTTAATGGATACCCTTATGATGATATAATGAGCGTTCTCGTTTCTTCTCCAACAATGACGCCTGAGGAACTGTGTCAAACGATAGTGGAAAAATACAGAGACTCATACATGAGTAGCTCTTTTTCCATCACGCTATCTGCATTCAACATGAGCAAGTTTAGCGATCTTCTAAACGCGTTAAACGATCTCACAAACGAGATACTTTCCTCGTCTGGCTGGAACACCCTAATGGACGCTCGTTCAAGGGTTCAAAGCTTTTACGGAAACTACGAGATAGATCTTCACCACCTTGCGGTTCTTCTTGAGGGAAATTTCTCAAAGGCTTCTGAAGTTAAAGAAGCGATAGAAAATGGCATCGTAGCCGAGTATCACTCGTCAAGCTTAACCGGGGCCTATGGCGTTTCAATATATTTCCCCTCAGGGAGGGAATACAATCCCTTCTATGATGACCCGAGAAGAAGCTTTACTAATGACTCAAGTTGGGATGATCTTTTAAGGAGCTACTTTGAGGAAACCGCTCCCAGCTTAAATGCTCCCTGGAGCGACAATAAGCCAGATATAGATGGAAGTATAGGAAGTGAGGAATGGAGTGATGCAGCGGTTATAGAGAACGGAAGCGTTAAGCTGTACTTAAAGTGTGACGAGAGATATCTATATATAGCGGTTGATGACCCTGCCGATCCCCAAGTTAATGAAGGAGATAAAGTCGGTATATATTTCGACACCAACGGCGATTGGAAGTGGCCCAGCGTCAAGGGAAACGAAGGAAATTACTGGATAAAATCAACGGATGGAACATGGCAGGGGCTATTCAGAGCCATCTGGGGAAGCGTAGGAATGCCAAATTATGATGAAACCCCAACAACGGTATCGAGCGATGAGCTTGCTTTTGCAGTCTCAACATCAAGCGGACACTTACAATACGAGGTGAGGATAGACTACACCGCGAGGTGGAACGTCCACTTAGAGGATGAGGTTCATTTATATATATTCGTCTATGATGCTGGTGGAAACAAAGATGATATAGACTGGCCCGCTGACCTGACCGGAAGCGACTTTGGATACTTCTCACCGGTTAACTACGCAAAGCTGACTCTCGGGGAGGGGGGAGGAGTCCCATCGATGCAAGTCTCGCCGGAAAGCATAGATTTTGGAGAGGTAAAAATAGATGAAACAGAATCAGCCACTTTGACCATAACGAACGTCGGAACGGGGGTTCTGAACATAGAAGCAAGCCTCACTGGCGAGGATTCCTCCAATTTCTCGATATTCCCGGCATCCTTAAAAGTTCTCCCTGATGAATCGGGAACCATAACGGTTTACTTCAGTCCCGAAGAAGAGGGAACCCTCGACGGGTTCGTTAAGCTTGAAACGAATGATCCTGAAAAGAATATATATTACGTTTATATAAAGGGAAAAGGAAAAAAAGACGAAAATAACGATATCTTTGGAGGATGCAGTGCATCTCCGGGAAAGGAAAATCTCCCTCTCCTGCTACTTCTGGTTCCTCTACTTATCGCTCTAAGGAGCCGTCTCAATAAGCCCCCTTGCCCATAAACACGACCAAGAAAGTCCTTAATATGATTTTGATATCGAGCCACAGCGACCAGTTTTGAATATAGTAGGCATCGAGGCGCAACCTTTCCTCGAAAGTGGTCAGGTTGCGCCCGCTTATTTGCCACAGTCCTGTTATGCCAGGCTTAACCTCAAGAATTACATCGAAGTATTCGCCTATTTTTTCCCTCTCCCGTGGAAGATAGGGACGGGGACCAACAATGCTCATATCCCCTCTAAGGACGTTCCAGAGCTGAGGTAGCTCATCAAGACTCCATTTTCTCAAGAATTTTCCAACCCTGGTTACTCTCGGATCGTATTCGCGAAGCTTGGCATACTTTTCCCATTCTTCCCTTGCACTGGGATTTTCCTCAAGATACTCCTCAAGAATCTCGTCCGCGTTAACATACATGCTTCTAAACTTAAAGCAAGGAAAGGTTTTCCCGCCAACACCAAGCCTATCAGCAACATAGAACACGGGACCGGGAGAATCAAGCTTTATCAGTATAGCTATGACAAGAAAGAGAGGAGAAAGGAGCACGAGAGAGGGAATGGAAATCAGGAGATCAAAAATCCTCTTTACACAAGCATTCCATCCCTTTATAAGATTTCTCCTTACTTCTATAAGAAAAAGACCTTCCACTTCCTCAAGGCGAGCCGACGCAGAAGAAATACCATATATATCAGGGATTACCTTAACGGGGATGCCAAGTCGCTCACACCTTCTCGCCACAGGAAGAAGCTTTTCTCTCGGGAGAGAAGGAAGCGCTATTATGACGCCACCTATTTTATGTTCGCTAACGAATCTCTCAACATCGTCGAGCTTTCCCATAACTGGTAAGCCGTCCACTACTTCCCCGACCTTAAAGTCATCGAGAAAACCAACCGGATCATAACCCCATAGGGGATACTTTCTTATCTTTGACAGGATTAATCTACCAGCTTTGCCAGCACCAAGAATAAGAATCTTTATTCTCGATATCCCCAATCGCCAGATAATATATCTCAAGAGATACCTCATTCCAAAGAGGATGGGAAGAGAAACGATAAAGGAAAGCATTATCACCGCCCTTGAATAGCTTAAAAGCCTGTAAAGGAAGCTGAAAGAAAGAAAAAGCAAAGCGGTGATAAGAGTAGCCCTTCCTATGTAAAAAAGCTCATCGAGGGGATCTAAGAAAGGCTCCCGGTAGAGACCTTCAAGCGCCATAGTGAAAATCCATACCAAGGCAATGAAAGGCAGAATGTTAAGATACTGAGACCACGGAATGGGACCTGCCTTAAAAAAATTAGCGAGAAGATCATATCTGAGAAAGTAAGCTAAAGCGAAAGATAAAGCGAAAGAGATGGTATCTCCCAAAAGGAGGAAAGCACGCGTCAAGCTCGCTCACCTCTCAATCTCGCTAATATAAAGAGATGTTAATCTACCAATTAAAGCGCTAACAGAATACTCTCTTTCAACTCTCTCTCTTCCTTTCGCCCCCATTTTCAACCTAAGGTCAGGGTTCTCCATTAGCTTTCTTAAATAAGAAACGAGCTCCTCCTCGCACTTCCCGATATACCCCGTTATTCCATGCACAACAAGATCCCTATTCCCAACTACATCCGTAGCCACGACGGGCTTGGAACAAGCCATCGCCTCAAGAACCGCTATAGGCATTCCTTCCCACAGTGAAGTTTGAAGGTATATATCTATGCTTTTGAGAAAAGAGACTGCCCTTTCTCTTTCCATCCAGCCGAGAATTTTAACAGGGGAGCCTATAAGCTCCTTCTCAAGCTCTCCACCACCTATCCAGAGAAATTCAACCCTTTTAGAGGAAAGCTTCTCCGCTATGCTTCTAAAAAGCCAGGGAGCTCTCGCAAAGGTTATCCTTCCCGAAATGGCTATCTTTAGCCTCCCAGAATTTCCAAAATTATGCGGTTTAACTGCATCTATCTCTGCAAGGTCAACGGCATTATTAACAAGATCTACCCTTTTGGTTAGCTTTCTCGCCTCGTGAAGCTCTCCAGGAGAACAAGCTAAAATCGTTCCACCCAAAAATGCTCCTATCTTCTCAAGCATAAAAAAGAGCCTTCTTTTAACAGGAGATACTTCCCTCATTAAAAAGGAAAACCCTCTGGGAGAGTAGAAAACCCCTCTTTTCCTAAGAGAAAGAAATGAAACAAGCCTTCCGAGAAAGCCAGCCTTGGAAGAATGAAGGTGAACGATATCAGGATCATAGTCCCTTATAAGTTTGAAGAGTTCAAAGAGGGATTTAAGATCGTCCAGAGGGGATATTTCCCTTCTCATTGGAAGATAAATCTTTATAACATCTTCTTTAAAAAGCTTTTCCCACTCCTTAGGGGTTTCCTTCCTCAAGGAATATACGAGATATACCTCAAAAAGATCTCGAGGAAGATTATTGCATATCTGCCTTACGGATTGAAAAACGC
>JAGHDO010000043.1 GCA_021159885.1 Synergistota bacterium
CCGTATGTATTTGATGAAGAGCAAGCTAAGAAGATGGCTGAAGCTGGTGCTGATATTCTCGTTGCCCATGTTGGGTTGACAACATCGGGAACCATCGGTGCTGCAGTTGCATTAACGCTCGATGAGGCCATAGAGAGGGTTTTAAGCATAGCCAAGGCGGGAAAGGAGGTTAACCCGGACATAATAGTTCTCTGTCATGGTGGTCCGTTTGATGAGCCAGAAAACGTGGGAAAGGCTCTTCTTAAGATGCCGGGTATTTCTGGATTCTTTGGTGCCTCGAGCATAGAAAGACTGCCAACCGAGAGGGCGATAAAGGCTCAGGTTGAGGCTTTTAAGTCTCTGAAACTGGCTTGATAGCCCTCAGTTTGAATATTATGTAGATAACTTCTCCCTTCCGGGAGGGCAGACTCTCTCAATCTAAAGTTATAGCCCAGATCTCTCATTTGCCGATCTTTATTCTAACAAAAATTTCTCCCGATCTGCCTTCCCGGATATCTGTTATCTTACCTTTGTATCTGTTTACTCTTGGTCCTGGGGGAGGAAGCTTTGAGAGATAGATATCCCAAGGATAGATTATAATCTTTTGAGGCTCTTGCTCTGCAGGGATGATGATCTTTATTCCATCGCTTTCAATCTCATATAGAGGGCCATTTAGCCTTTTGCACTTTTCCACATAGAAGATATTAGGGTGTCCAAGAAATCCGCTTATCTCATTGCTTGCAGGGGTTGATATTACCTCCTCTAATTTTCCTTCCTGAACTATTCTGCCGTTTATCATTACCGCTATTTTGTCGGAAATTTCCTCTGCTTCAACCAGATTATGCGTTACATATAGTATAGGGATATTAAGCTCCTTTTTAAGCCTCTTTATCTCCGTGCGAAGCCTTTTCTGATACGGTAGATCTAAGCCAGAAGATGGTTCGTCAAGAAGTAGAATTTCTGGATCATAGATGAGCGCTTGCGCAAGAGCAACCCTTCTTCTTTCTCCTCCGCTTAGTTCATGTGGAAATCGCTCAATCAGATTGGATAGCTTCAATCTCTCGATCCACTCATTGAGTCTTCTTTTTCTTTCACGCTGAGGAAATTTTCTGCATTCCAGAGGAAAAAGCAAATTTTTCCTAACCGTATAGTGTGGGAGCAGATTATAGTTTTGTGGCAGGTATCCCACATTTCTCCTTGTGGGTGGGAGTTTATCTATCCTTTTCCCCGATAGAACGATAGTCCCGCTTTCGGGTTTCAGGAAGCCGGCTATAAGGTTAAGAAGCGTACTTTTACCTGCCCCGTTGGGACCTAACAGAACGAGTACTTTTCCTCTTTTTGCTTTTAAGTTGACATCCTTGCAGCCATATTTCCCGCTTAAGTTCCTAACCTCAAGCGACATTCTTTTTTAAACCTTCTTTCTATGCGGGATATTATGCGCTCAAAGGCCCATCCCATCATCCCGATAACTATTGCGGTGGCAAAGAGAATATCCATTCGTAGGAGTCCTTCCGCTTCCATAAGCGTGTTTCCAAGCCCGCTTGCTCCAATAAGCATTTCTCCTGCTATGGTTAACCTCCATGAGTGCTCTATGCCAAGCTTTAAACCTGTGAATATATCACCTGCGGAAAGCGGAAGATATATCCTTAAAAGGAGGGTGAGATTTTGCGCTCCCATAGCTTTAGCGGAATTGATCAGCTCTTTCGGAATAGCCCTTATCCCTGTAGCAGTGCTTAAAGCGACGTTTAGAAAAGACGCTATTCCAGATACGACGATGATCATTGAATCACTTAGTCCCATCCATATCATAAAAAGAGGAATCATAACTATTCCTGGTAGTGAATAGAGAGTGCCTATCATGGGTGAGAGCATTTCATAGGCTGTCTCGCTGATCCCCATCATCAATCCTGTTGCTATACCGATGATGCTTCCTGTGATAAAGCCTAACATCGCCTTTATTAAAGTATGGTAAAGAGCGCTACCGAGCTCTCCTCCGTTGATAAGGCTTAGGAGAGTTTCTGCTACCTTAGTGGGAGAGGGAAGCAAAACGGGTGGTAGGATTCTCTCTTCCGCTAAGATCCACCATGAGATAAGCAAAGCTATTGGGAAAAGAAGCGGAATCAGTTTTCTCCTGATAGTAATATCTTATCTACCTCCAGATTTCTCGGTATATATCCAAGCTCCTTCATAAGAAGGGCGGTTTTTCTAATCTGGCTTATATCTATCTTTGTAGTGTAAACGATGTCGTTTAAAGCTTTAACGACTGTTTTAGCGGGAACTCCTATATATTTCTGAGCGCAGCGTCCCGCTTCAAGAGGGTTCCTGTATATAAGCGTGTTCGCTTCCCTTAGTGATTTCACCAAGCCATTTATTACACGCGGATATTTTCTTATATAATCCTCTCTTGCAACAAGTACACTGCCGTTCATCCCAGGCCATATATCCTTAGCCTTCAAAAGATAGTGAAATCCCCTTTCAACCGCCATTTCCGCGAAAGGTTCTGAGAGAAATGCAGCTTTGAGATCTCCCTTTGTAAGGGCTATAAGCTGTCTTAATGGACTCATTCTTCTTAATCTTACTATCAATCCGTATTTTCTTTTAACCATCTGGTAAAGTAAGTCTAAGGGGCTTCCCATCTTCATCGTTCCTACGAGCTCTCCATTAAGGTCTCTAACCTTCTTTATACGTGGTGAAGCAACCAAGGCATATCCGTAAAGATGGGTAAGGCATACAATCTTTATTCTCGCTCCGCGGGCATACGCCAGTATAGCTGGACTTAAGCATATGAATGCTACATCGGCATCTCCCCTAGCGAGCGCATTCGTAATCTGAAGTCCCGTTCTGTAAACCCTGAAGCTTCCGATATAAACGCCATTTTTCGCAAATATTCCTTTTTCCATAGCGATAAAAGCGGCCAATGGATGTATGTTATATTCCACTGCTATTTTAGCTCCCATATCTGCAAAGGCTTCCGGTGTGTAGACCGCACTCAGTACAATCGCTACCATTAACGCTATCAATAGCATTATCTTCCTCGCATGCATTCCTCTCACGCTCACCTCCTCTGGGCTATAGGACTTAGTTATATTATAGCTAAAGGGCTTTCTGTATTAATGAAGGATCTTATTATTGTAAAATGAATAAGAACGTTTCTTCCTCTGAAGGAAGCCTTTGCCTTAAAAGGGGGTGGAGGGGAGTGAATGAGGTTTATAGCATTCTTAACCATGTTATAGGTCCAATTATGAGAGGGCCCTCAAGCTCTCACACCGCTGCTTCATATTTTATAGGCAAGATTGCGCGCTTTCTTTTGGGTGATGAGCCCATAGATATAGAGATCGCCTTTGATAAAAAGGGCTCTTATGTCAAGGTTTACAGGGAGCAAGGAAGCGATCTTGCATTTATAGCTGGAATAATAGGATTGGATTTAACCGATGAGCGTTTCAAGGAAGCGATAAATCTGGCTCGTTCATGGGGGATTAGCATATCGTTTTTGGTCGAGGATCTTGGAGAAGAAGCTCACCCAAATGAGGTGGAGCTTCGCCTTAGAGGGAAAAAGGGTGAACAGGTGAAGGTTCGCGCTCGATCGACTGGAGGAGGAACGATAAGGATAACAGGTTTAGATGGTTTTCCCGTTGACATTGACGGAGGAACCTACGATGCATTTTTATATCTCTCAAGGTACGAGATTCCGAGAATAAGCTTACCTGGTATTAAGGTCAAAAGCGTGAAGAGAGGAGAAGACATTATAGTACATCTTTCATCCTATCGAGAAATAGATAACAAAGTACTATCTGATCTCATTGATCTTTCAGGCGTGAGGAAGATACGCTTGTCAAAACCTGTTTTTCTCCCCATGCCTGGAGAGCCCGTTTTCAGGAGCGGAGCCGAGGTTCTGAAGTTTACGCGTGAGTTTGAACGAAGTCTTGGTAATGCGGGTATCTTCTATGAGGCTAAGCTTCTGGGATTATCAGAGGAGGAGGTTTTGCGTCTCATGCGTGAGCGATACGAGATCATGAAACGCTCCGTGCGCAGTGGGCTAAGCGATAGCGCTAATTTCAGCATGAAGGTTTTAGATCCCTGTGCGGGTGAGATGTTTCGTCGCCTTGGGGAGAAAAGGCTTCCATTTGGTACCATTCATACAGACATAGGAATTCGTGCTATGGGAGTCATGCATGTGTGCAATTCTATGGGAGTTGTATGTGCTGCTCCAACTGCGGGATCAGCTGGTGTTATTCCCGCGGTTTTAACTGCTCTTGAAGATAGATATGGTATTAGGGAAGAAAACGTACTCAAAGGGCTTTTTGCAGCTGGGGTTGTGGGGCTTATCGTTGCTTATAGAGCTACTTTTGCTGCTGAGGAAGCTGGATGCCAAGTTGAGGTAGGTGCTGCAGGGGCGATGGCTGCCTCTGCAGCTGCTGATATAATGAATATGCCCCCTGAAGAAGCGCTTGACTCAGCGGCGATATCCTTTCACAATAGTATGGGGCTTATATGTGACCCAGTTGGTGGATTCGTGGAAGTTCCGTGTCATACAAGGAATGCCATATTTGCCTCGGCTGCTTTAGTCTGCGTTGATCTTATATCGGGAGGTTATAAAAATACGATACCTCTTGATGAAACGGTAGATGCGGTCATCTCTGTTGGGAGAATGCTTCCGAGGGAGCTTCGGTGCACCGCTGAGGGAGGATTATCAATGTGTCCTTCAGCCATGCGATTTAGAAGACACTCTTAAGGGAGGAGTGTGGTAAGTTGAATGCTATCTCAATTAAATTCAGAGGAGTCAAGATAAAGGGTGTTCTTAATGATACTAAGACGGCAGAGAAGATTTTTAATGTCCTTCCCATCAGAGCGAGAGGAGAGAGATGGGGCGGTGAGTTCTATTTTGAGATAGCTGTGGCAGAGGAGCTTGAGGATGGGAAAAAGGAAGTGGAAAGAGGGGACATAGCCTATTGGCCTCCGGGAAGGGCTCTATGTCTCTTTTGGGGTCCCACCCCTATAAGCTCGGGAGGTAGGATAATTCCTGCAAGTGAAGTTACCATTGTCGGAAAGATGGAGGGGGATCTTGAGCTCTTTAATCTTCTTGAGGATGGAGACGAAGTGGAGATAGTGAGAGCATAATGATGGGAAGTAGAAAACTTACATATCGTATCATGATACGATATGATCGTTTCACTGATACGATTCTGAAGGTACTTCTTCTGTAGTGAGTTTTCAGTATTTGGTAGGCTCCTTATCTCAGGGAATTATCTTGTATGTTTGATCAGGAATGGCTATAATTTAAACTAAGGGAAGGTGACAATTTGTATGAAAGTAAATGGAGCCAACCTTGGTTTTGAGGCCAAGCTTTGGGAGGCAGCTAATAAGCTTCGTGGGCATCTTGATGCCGCGGAGTATAAGCATGTGGTCCTTGGGCTTATCTTTCTCAAGTATCTTTCAGACGCTTTTGAGGAAAGGAGAAAACGGTTAGAACAGGAGATTACTGATCCCGAGAGCCCGTGGTTTGTCAGAGAACCTGAGGCTCGCTACGACGCTTTGGAAGATCGAGACGAGTACCTCGCCGAAAACGTCTTTTATGTTCCTCCGAAAGCTCGCTGGTCATATATTCAGGAGAGGGCCAAGCAGCCTGAAATCGGGAGAATCATCGACGACGCCATGGTGACCATTGAGAAGGAAAACCCGAGCCTCAGGGGAGTGCTTCCCAAAATTTACGCTCGGCCGGAACTCGACAAGCGGCGCCTTGGCGAGCTTGTTGATCTCATCAGCACCATCGGTCTGGGAGACCGTGAAAATCAATCCAAGGATATTTTAGGGCGGGTTTATGAGTATTTTCTGGGCCAGTTTGCCAGTGCCGAGGGCCGTAAAGGTGGAGAATTTTACACTCCTCGGTGCATCGTTCGCCTCCTTGTGGAGATGATTGAGCCTTATCAGGGCAGGGTATATGACCCTTGCTGTGGTTCAGGGGGTATGTTTGTCCAGAGCGAGGAGTTCATCAAGGCCCATGGGGGACGCGTTGGAGATATATCCATTTACGGCCAGGAGTCAAATCCGACCACCTGGCGTCTGGCTAAAATGAACCTTGCCATCCGGGGGATAGAGGCTAATCTTGGCCCATACGCGGCGGATACTTTTCATAATGACTTACATCCTACTCTTAAAGCAGATTTTATTCTTGCTAATCCGCCCTTCAATCAGAAGGCCTGGGGGCAGGAAGCGTTAAAAAATGATGTGCGCTGGAAATTCGGGCTCCCTCCGGCAAATAACGCCAACTTTGCCTGGGTTCAGCATATCATTCACCATCTGTCTCCGGTAGGCATTGCTGGCTTTGTTCTAGCTAACGGTTCCCTTTCTTCCAACCAAAGTGGAGAAGGTGAAATCCGCAAAAATATCATTGAAGCCGATTTAGTAGACTGCATCGTGGCGCTTCCACCGCAGCTTTTTTACAGCACCCAGATCCCGGCTTGCCTCTGGTTTATCGCGCGGGATAAATCAGGCAGACCTACCAAAGGCGGTAAGCCTTTGCGCGATCGTCGTGGAGAGGTCCTCTTCATTGATGCCCGCAAAATGGGTGTCATGGTGGATCGTGTCCATCGAGAATTGACTGACGAAGAGATCGAGAGAATTGCCCGGACATATCACGCCTGGCGCGGTGAAGAAGGCGCTGGCGAGTATAAAGACATCCCTGGATTTTGCAAAAGCGCTACCATAGAAGAGATCAGGGAGCGCGATTATATCCTTACTCCTGGCCGCTATGTGGGGGTAGAG
>JAGHDO010000044.1 GCA_021159885.1 Synergistota bacterium
CATAAATTATCGGTTCGTCCGAGAGATTTCCACTCGTCATTATAAGAGCCTCGAATTTTTCGGTTAAGAGATAATGAAGTGGGGTATAGGGGAGCATAAAGCCCAAATATTTATTATTTGGGGCTATAACCTCTGGTAGGATAGATGTTTTCTTTTTCCTAAGTATAAGAATAGGCTTTATGGGGCTTGAGATATCTTCTTTTTCCCTTTCTGATAGGAAGGCAAATTTTGATATTCTCTCTAAATTAAACGCCATAAGGGCAAATGGTTTGTGAGGTCTTCTTTTTCTTCTCCTCAATTCCTCTATTGCCTTAGCATTTAAGGCATCAACTGCTAAGTGAAAACCACCCAAACCTTTCACTGCTAAGATTTTTCCCTCTTTAAGAATCTTAATGGCGTTTTCAAGGGCGTCTCCGGGAATGACCCTGCCGTATCTATCAAGAAGTTTTAATCGTGGTCCGCATACCGGACACGCATTGGGCTGGGCGTGGAATCTTCTATCATCCGGGTTATCATACTCGCTTTGACACTTTTCGCACATTTTAAAAGCTTTCATCGTGGTTTTTTCTCTATCGTAAGGTAGCGATATTATTATGGTAAATCGTGGACCACAGTTTGTGCAGTTTATAAATGGATATCTATATCTTCTATCCTTAGGATCGAAAAGCTCCCTTAAGCAGTCATCGCATGTTCCAACATCTGGCGGAATCCAGAGATCCTCCTTTCGGCTTGATATCTTTCTCTCACTCTTTAATATTCTGAAATCAATTATTTCCTTAGCGTACTCTTCGTCGCTTGTAATCTCTATGTTGACTATTCTGGCTAAGGGAGGATGAGATGTTCTAAGCTTCTTTATGAATTCTCGTATCCTGCTTTCTTCCCCTAAGAGCTCTATCTCCACGCACTCGCTCGTGTTTTTAACCCAGCCCCCCAGGCACAAAGAGCGGGCGAGCTTCAGGACAAAGGGCCTGAAGCCCACCCCTTGAACCACACCATATACCTTTATTCTTGTCCTCTTCATCCTCTTTCCAGAGCTAAAAGTGGAGACCCCGGTACTTCCTTTCTTACCAGTGGGAAATCAAGTGGTATTATAAACAGCTCAAGCGTGTTTGCTACTTTCGCTCTGACGAGGTGCCCTCCTTTTACCGTGTGATCTGGAAAGGCGAGCGCACAGTGAATATGGTAAAAAGGTTTTCCATCTTTCAAGCTTAGGTTTCCCTGAAGTGATACTACTTCGAGAGCCTCTTTGTGCGTAGAGCTGATATATTCCTTACCCGTGAAGTAAGCTATCTCAACCTCCTTTAACATTCCTGTGGCTGAGACTAAAACTGCTCCCCTTAGGTTTTCCTTTTCGGCTATCTCGTTTAAACCCTCTATTAAGTTTTCTCCATCGTTGAATCTTATAAGCCAGGCTCTTTCTCCCTTAACCATTAACACCTTCTATCCCTCCCTTTATTTCCACTGCTATCTTAGCTCCTAGAACCGCATTTGAGAGAAGCAAGCTAATGTTAGCTTCAACGCTCTTGCCCCTACTCAGTTGAGCCAGCTTTCCCAGAAGATATGGTGTTAAATTCTTCCCTTTTATATTGAGCTTTTTTGCCTCTTCAAGAGCTTCCTCAAGAAGAGGTTCAAATTCTTCTCTATCCCAAAGCTCCTTAGACGGTGGGTTAACAACGAGAATGCTCTTATTTATTCCCAATTCCTTGAAATACTCGTATATTTGGGCTATCTCTCCTGGAGAAACTGCTGAGATATCGAGCCTTATGCCGCTTCTCCTGAAGTAAAAAGCGGGAAGCTCATCCGTTCTATATCCGATAACGGGAACGCCCAAAGTTTCTAAGAGCTCTAAGGTTGCTTCAAGATCCAGTATAGCTTTAGGTCCCGAGCAAACTACGACTCCGCTTCCTTCTGATAGGATTATAAGGTCATTTGATATGTCAAAGCTCTGCTTAAAATCTCTGTGAACTCCACCAATTCCTCCGGTTGCGAGAACTTCTATTCCTATCTTGCGGGCACACCATAAACTGCCTCCGCTTGTTAAAGCTCCACTTTCCCTTCTTGCAAGAGCTATAGCTATATCTCGAACTCCTATTTTCAGTATTCCGCTTTTCCTCCCCTCGGCAAGAAGGGAGATCTCTTCTTCTCCTAACCCAACTTTAATCTTTCCGTTTACTATAGCTACAGTGGCTGGAATTGCTCCATGCTCTCTTATGACCTTCTCTGCCAGGGTGGCAGCCTCGATATTTTTGGGATACGGAAGGCCGTGAGCTATCAGGTTCGATTCAAGTGCGACTACCGGTTTCCCTTCAGATAGAGCCTCTTTCACCTCTTCTTTTATTTCCCAGATGACTTCCACCCCCTTTAACACTCCTTGCTTTTATTCTACAATGAGTAGTATAATGTAGCAAGCTATGGTCGTTCTATTTTTTCTCGTATTTACCGCTATTTTGGGGATAGGAATAGTCGTTCCAGTTTTACCTATATATGCTAAAGAGCTTGGGGCTACGGGCACGCAAGTAGGGCTTGTGTTTTCTGCCTTTTCTCTTTTAAGGCTCTTGGGAATGCCATTTGTTGGAGCTCTTGCGGAGAGGTTTGGGAAAAAGATCTTTATAATGGTAGGGCTTGCTGTGTACTTCATAGCCTCCCTGCTTTATATCTGTGTAGACAGTCTGGGTGGATTGATATGTGTAAGGGCTTTACATGGCGTTGGGTCTTCCATGGTTATACCGTTGTCCATGGCATATGTTGGAGATTTGTCTCCCGTCGGGAAGGAAGGAAGGTACATGGGAATAATCACGACTTCTTTCTTTCTTGGCATGGGGGGAGGGCCCCTGATAAGCGGTTTTCTCGTTCAAAGGTGGGGAGTTAACGCTGCCTTTATCGGTATGGCGATGCTAACGCTTGTGGCGCTATTTATAGCTCTTCTATTTTTACCTCGGGCAGAGCCAACTTCTAAGAGAAAAGGGAAAGGCTTTTTAAGGACACTGAAGGCCATGTTTCTCGATCCAGTTTCGCAAGGGATTTACGCTATAAGATTCACCATGGCTCTTTCAAGAGGGGCAGTCATGACTTTTCTTCCCTTGTTGGCTTTTTCCAAGGGCATAAAATATGCAGATATAGGTAGCATGGTGGGAGCTTATATTCTCATAACAGCTTTCGTTCAATGGCCCTTTGGAAAGCTGGCGGATAAATTCTCTCGCTGGAAAATGGTAATTATCGGGAGCTCTATTTATGCAACATTGCTTTTGGGGATTCCCTTTGTAAACGATTACTGGCTCACGTTTGCCCTTGTGATCTGCATAGGAGTAGCAGCTGGATCGGTTTTCCCACCTCTCACTGCTATAATGACAGAAGTCGGTAGAGAAAGAGGTATGGCTATCAGCATGACGGTTCTTCAAACGGCAAACAGCTTGGGCATGGTTCTCGGTCCCGTCATTTCCGGAGGGCTCATGGATGCTTTTGGCATTTTCGCTCCCTTTGTAGCGGGAGCGATCTTCGTTTACACTGGAGCGACCTTTATGGGGAGCAGATTTAAACTGGGATGGAGGAGGGGTAAAGGAGGATGAGCCTTCCACAAATAGCTTCAATAGTTATATTCATTGGCAGCGTGGCTCTCATAGCTACCGAGAAGGTTAAAAGGGAGGTAGCTGCTCTATTAGGAGGTTCTCTTATTATTGTTCTCGGCATCCTACCTCAAGATAAAGCCTTTCGCTACATTGATTTAAACACACTGGGCTTGCTTCTGGGAATGATGGTCGTCGCGGGCGTTTTGAAGGAGACGGGTTTGTTTGAGTATCTTGCCATTAAAGCGATAAAGCTGGGTAAGGGAAACGGATGGATAATTTTTATATATCTCTCAGGCGTTACCGCTTTAGTTTCAACCGTTATAAATAATGTTACCACTGTGCTTCTTGTAGCGCCTATAGCCCTTTCCATGGCGGAAATCATGAAAATAAACGCTCTTCCTTACATATATGGTATAGTATTTGCCTCCAACATAGGTGGAACTGCTACTCTTATAGGCGATCCACCAAATGTTATGATAGGTAGCTTCGCTCATCTATCCTTTATGGATTTTATATACAACTTGGCTCCCGTTGTATTCATAATCATGCTTTCACTTCCTATCGTTATAAAAGTATTTTTCGGCAACTTAACAATACCTCGCGAATCATGGGACACCATATCGCGCGTTGACGAGAATAAGCTTATAAAGGATTCCAAGGGCTTGAAGCTCAAGATACTGATATTGCTCGGTATAATACTTGGCTTCGTTTTTCACGGATACATAGGTTTGCCAGCAGCGACTGTTGCCGTCTTTGGAGCGATGATAATGATACTTCCATGTGGCGAGGAAGCCGACAGAATAGTTAAGGAATCAGTTGAACTCAATACTTTGCTTTTCTTCATAGGATTCTTCATAATGGTTGGAGCGCTTGAGCACACAGGCGTTATAAACTCTCTTGGGAACCTTTTCGTTAAGCACATGAGGGGTAAGCCTATACTGGCGTCAAATTTGTTACTGTGGGGATCGGGTTTTATAAGCGCTTTTGTTGATAATATTCCTTATACTGCTGCCATGCTTTACTTTGTTGATGACCTTATAAAGCATGCTCATTTTTCTTCGGCTTTCTGGTGGGTGCTTGCTTTGGGAACCTGTCTTGGAGGAAACGGAACGCTTATAGGAGCATCTCCGAACATAGTCGTGGCGGAGATAGCTAAAAAGAGCGGTTATAAGATCACTTTTACTGACTTCCTTAAGATAGGAATGTTTACGATGATTCTCTGTATGGTGATATCCAGCATATATGTTGCCCTGAGGTACTTTATGTAAAGGGGATGAGATAGAATGAGCCTTAATGAGCTTATATCTGTATCCGTATTCATTTTTACGCTCCTCGTTATAACGCTGGAAAAGGTAAGAAGGGAGATCGCGGCTCTCTTAGGTGGGGGAATAGTTATAGCTCTCGGGGTTTTTCCCCAGAAAGAAGCTTTCCACTATATAGATCTTAATACCATAGGTCTTCTGCTTGGAATGATGCTCGTTGCGGGAGTTTTGAAAGAAACCGGCTTATTTGAGTATCTTGCCATTAAAGCAATAAAGCTTGGAAGGGGAAATGCTTGGGCTATATTAATGACTTTAAGCTGGGCTACTGCTGTGGTCTCCGCTCTCGTTGATAACGTGACTACCGTGCTTCTTATAGCGCCTATAGCTCTCTCGATAGCAGAGATAATGAAAATAGATCCTCTGCCGTATCTATATTCCATAGTTTTCGCTTCCAATATAGGAGGGACTGCTACTTTAATAGGTGATCCCCCAAACATAATAATAGGAAGCTTTGCGGGGCTATCTTTCACCGATTTTTTATTTAATCTAACTCCGATCGTCCTCGTAATAATGCTTTTGCTTCCCTTAAGCATAAGGATATTCTTTGGTAAGATTTCCATACCGCACGAAAGTTGGAATGTTGTATCGCGAATAGAGGAGACTAATCTTATAAAAGATACGAAATTTCTGAAGTATAAGGTAGCCATCCTTTTGGGAATAATAGTGGCGTTCTGCTTTCACAGCGTAATGGGACTTGAGGCGGCTACCATAGCTGTTCTCGGAGGCATGGTTATGCTTATCTTTTGCGGTAAAGAAGCTGAGAGGATAATAAGGGAATCTGTGGAACTTCCAACCCTTCTTTTCTTCGCTGGTTTCTTCATTATAGTAGGTGCGCTGGACTACTCCGGCGTCATAAGGAGACTTGGCTCTGCCTTTATATCCTTGGTAGGGAATAAACAGTTTTTCGCCGCTAACGTTCTACTCTGGGGGTCAGGCTTTGCCAGCGCCTTTATAGATAATATTCCATATACCGCCACGATGGTTTATTTCGTTAATGATCTTATACACACCGCTCATTTTTCATCTGCATTCTGGTGGGTTTTGGCTCTTGGAGCATGCCTTGGAGGGAATGGAACTCTTATAGGAGCTTCCGCTAACATAGTGGTTGCAAGCATAGCGGATAGAGCTGGCTATCGCATTCGCTTTCTTGATTTTCTCAAAGTAGGGATGTTTACGATGGTGCTTTCTCTTATACTCTCGG